>DASZYW010000137.1:0-1743 GCA_035545195.1 Gaiellaceae bacterium | reverse complement strand
ACCTCGACGCGCTCGAGGAGCGGCTCGCACGGACCGTCGCCAGCCATCCGGGCCTCGTCGCGGCCGTCGGCAACGAGGCGCTCGCCGCGGGCGGGAAGCGGTTGCGCCCGGCGCTCGTCTTCCTCTCGACGCCGCCCGAGTCGGAGCCGTCGCTGGCCGCGGGCGTCGCGGTCGAGCTCGTGCACATGGCGACGCTCGTCCACGACGACCTGATCGACCGCGCACACTTCCGCCGCGGCAAGGCGGCCGCCTGGTCGGTGTACGGGCCCGAGGCCGCGCGTGCGACCGGCGACTACCTCTTTGCCCGCGCCTTCGCGGAGCTGACCGCGACCGGCGACGCGGCCGCGGTCGAGATCCTCGCCGACGCGACGCTCTGCCTGGCGCGCGGCGAGGCGATGCAGCGCCTCCAGACGCACGATCCGTCCACGACGGTCGATGCCTACGTCGAGCGCTGCGCGCTCAAGACGGGGAAGCTGTTCGAGGCGGCGTGCCGGCTCGGCGGCGGCTCCGGCGCGTACGGCCTCGCGCTCGGGATCGCCTTCCAGATCGCCGACGACGTGCTCGACTGCTCGGGCGCGACGATCGAGACCGGGAAGATCGCCGGCACCGACCTGCGCGACGGGACGCCGACGCTCCCGCTCCTGCTTGCCGCCCAGCGCGACGCCGTCGTCCGGGCCGCGCTCGCGGGCGGGCCGATGGACGGCGCCCTGCTCCGCGTCTCCGCGACCGGCGCGTTGGAGGAGTCCCGCGAAGTGGCGCTCGACTACGCTAGGAGAGCCAGGGCGTGCCTGAACGGCGAGCTGCACCGCCACGAGCTCGAGGCCCTGACCCACGCAGTCGTCGACCGAGAGAGGTAGGCCGCCCGATGGCAGTTCTGGACGCCCTCGACCAGCTCGCCCCGATCCGCGAGAAGGTGGAGGCCGGCGATCGCCTCGACTTCGAGGACGGACTCGCGCTGATGGAGACCGACGACCTGCTCGCGCTCGGCGAGCTGGCCGACCTCGCCCGCAGGCGGCGGGGCGGCGGCGATGAGGTCTTCTTCGTCCAGAACCTCTACTTGAACCAGACGAACGTCTGCCGCGTGAAGTGCAAGTTCTGCGCCTTCGCGAAGACGCAGAAGCAGGAGGACGCGTACACGCAGACCGCCGACGAGCTGGTCGCGGACGCCGTCGCCCAGCACGAGCTCGCGAACTTCACCGAGATCCACTGCGTCAACGGGGAGAACCCCCACGTCGACCTCGAGTTCTACGCCGAGGTGCTGCGGAAGCTGAAGGCGGCGCTCCCGGACGTCCATCTCAAGTTCTACACGGCCTCCGAGATCCACCACATGTCGAAGCTCGAGGGCTGCTCGCACGAGGAGGTGCTGCGCGTCCTCAAGGACGCCGGCCTCGGCTCGCTGCCGGGCGGCGGCGCCGAGATCTTCGCCCAGCGCGTCCGCGACCTGATCGCACCCGGCAAGGAGCCGGCGGAGGAGTGGTTCGACGTCCACGACACCGCGCACCGGATGGGGATCCCGACGCACTGCACGCTGCTCTACGGCCACGTCGAGACGCTCGAGGAGCGCGTCGACCACATGCTCCGGCTGCGCGACCAGCAGGACGAGACCGGCGGCTTCCTCGCCTTCATCCCGCTCGCCTTCCACCCGGAGAACACCGTCTTCGAGCGGCGCGGCTTCAAGTTCACGACCGGCGCCGACGACCTGAAGATGATCGCGGTGTCGAGGCTCCTGCTCGACAACATCCC
>DASZYW010000136.1:0-5607 GCA_035545195.1 Gaiellaceae bacterium | reverse complement strand
GTCGTCGTCTGGGTGATGTTCCTCCACCTGCAGCACGCGCTCGACAAGCCGCGCTGAGCGGACGATGCGCGGCCTCAAGTTCGCCGTCGCGCTCGTCGTGGTGGTCGACTTCCTCGTCGCCGTCGTCCAGATGCAGCAGGCGATCATCGAGCGGGCGAGCTTCCAGAGGCCGTCCGTGACGACCTACGGGCAGTACGCGGTGACGATGACGTCGCACACGACGGACGACGTCGACCTCTACGTGCGCGACCCGAGCGGCGACATCTGCTGGTACGGCGCGCTCCAGACCGCGGCGATGTCGCTCCAGCACGACCAGATCCCGGGCGTCACCGACCCGCGCCGCGCCGGCGTGCACGAGCTGACGATGATCCGGGAGTCGGCGCGCGGCGAGTACGTCGCCAACGCCGAGCTCTACGAGGGCGGGCGCCCGGCCGTGGTAACCGTCCAGCTCTGGGATCTCCGCGGCCTGCACAAGCGGCTGCTGATGACGAAGACGTTCACGCTCCACTTCGCCGGCCAGCAGCACACCGCGTTCCGCTGGCGGCTGGACGCGAAGGGCGACGTCGCCGGCTTCAGCGGGCTGCCGGCGAACCTGCTCGGCGAGACGTCGCGGAGGTCGGATTGAGCGCGTGGCTGGCCGCCGCGTACGCCGCGCTCGCGCTCGGGCTCGCGTGGGTGGTCGCGGGCGGCGCGAGCTGGAAGGTGCGCGCGCCGTACGTCGTGCTGGCGCCGGCGCTCGCGCTGGCGCTCTGGCTCGGGCGCCCGGACGCGGCGGGCTGGCCGAGCGTGGCCGCGCTGCCGGCCCACGCGCAGCTGCACTGGGCGGTCGTCGACGAGCCCGATCCCGCGACGAGCGATCCCGGGCGGATCTACCTCTGGCTGGACGTCGGCGCCGCGAAGCCGCGCGCGTACTCGCTCCCGTACTCGCGCCAGATGCACGAGCAGGTGCAGCGCGCGCTCGTCCAGCTGAAGCGCGGCCGCCCGATCTCGGTGAGCCGCGTCGCCCACCGCTCGCGCTCGGCGAAGGGCGGCGGCGGCGGATCGGGCGCGTCGTCGGTGCGCTTCGACGCCGCCCCGCCGCCGGGGTTGCCGCCGAAGACGAGGTAGCGGCGGCGCTACTGCTCGTAGCGCTCCACGACGTCCGGCGGCCTGAGCTCGGCTGCGTCGGGGCTCTGGCCGGCCTCGCGCCGCGCGCGGCGCTGGCGCAGGAGGTCCCAGCACTGGTCGAGCGAGACGCGCAACGACTCCAGTTGCCTCCGCTCGGCGTCGGTGGCCGTTCCGGCCGCTTCCCGCTCCCAGAGCTCGTGCTCCTCGGCGACCATCCGGTCGATCGCACCGTGGATCTGGGGGTCTTCCACAACAGCCTCCTTGATCAGCTCAGAAGCGGCGAGGGCGGGATACGGGTCTGCCCGCCGAGACCTTCGAGGACGAACGTAGTCTCGTCGAGGTAGCACCAGCACCACTCTTCTCCGGGCTCCAGCGAGCGGATGATGGGATGAGAGGTCTCGTGCGAGTGGGCGGTGGCGTGCCGGCCGGGCGAGTCGTCGCAGCAGCCGACGTGGCCGCAGCTGAGACAGATCCGCAGGTGCAGCCACTTGCCTCCGGAACGGAGACAGTCGTCGCAGCCGGCGACGGACTGCGGGAGCTCGCTCACCTCGACCCGGTCGAGGTGACTGCACACGCTCACCTGGCGAGCCTACCGAGTTGGCCGAGATCAGGATGCCCCCGGCATGAATCGAACATGCGCACGCGGTTTAGGAAACCGCTGCTCTATCCACTGAGCTACGGGGGCCGCCGCCCATTGTGCCCGGAGGCGCGCGCGTGCGAGCATCGCGCATGACCTCGATCGCCGACCTTCTCCACGAAGCGGCCGAGACGCATCACGTCGTCTATCGGATCGTCGACGGCGACGACCCGGACTGGGCGTCCTGGTACGCCGACTGGCTGCTCGACCTCTCCGAGCTCCCGCGCCTGCTCGGGGCGAAGCCGGTGCGCAGCCACCTCGTACACGCGCTCGTCCAGCTCGACCGCGACTACACCGCCGAGCCGCGCGACGAGCGCTGGGAGGACTGGTACGCGCGCGAGCTGCCCGGCCGACTCGGCTGAGCTACGCTCAATCCATGCTCCGGGAG
Source organism: Gaiellaceae bacterium (assembly GCA_035545195.1). Taxonomy (GTDB): domain Bacteria; phylum Actinomycetota; class Thermoleophilia; order Gaiellales; family Gaiellaceae; genus Palsa-739. The sequence continues at coordinate 3,475 of DASZYW010000136.1, read as the reverse complement.
CTGCTCGAGCGTCGCCGCGGCGAGGATCTCGACCTCTGGGCCAAGACGATCAACCCGCAGTTCGTCCGCGTCCTGCGCACGATCGACTTCGACCGCGTCTGGGCGAGCGCCGAGGGCGCGCACCTGATCGACGCCGACGGCAACCGCTACCTCGACATGCTCGGCGGCTTCGGGATGTACAACGTCGGCCGCAACAACCCGCGCGTGCGCGCCGCGCTCGAGGAGGCGCTGGCGCTGGACACGCCCGGGATGCTCGCGATGGGCACGACGCTCCTGCCCGGCCTGCTCGCGGAGGAGCTGATCGCGCGCGCGGGCGGCCGGATCGAGCGCTGCCTGTTCACGAGCACCGGCACCGAGTCGGTCGAGGCGGCTCTCAAGCTCGGCCGGGCGGCGACGAAGCGCGAGCGCGTGATCTCCTGCGACCACGGCTTCCACGGGCTGACGCTCGGCTCCCTCTCCGCGAACGGGAACCCCGAGTTCACCGCCCGCTTCCAGCCGCTCCTGCCAGGCTTCTCACAGGTGCCGTTCGGAGACCTCGACGCGCTCGAGGAGGAGCTGCGGCGCGAGGACGTCGCCGTCTTCCTCGTCGAACCCGTCCAGGGGAAGGGCTGCCACCTGCCGCCGGTCGGCTACCTCGAGGGCGCGCAGGAGCTGTGCCGCCGCTACGGGACGCTCTTCTGCGTCGACGAGGTGCAGACCGGCTTCGGGCGCACCGGCCGCATGTTCGCGTTCCAGCACTGGGGACTCGAGCCGGATCTCGTCCCGGTCGCGAAGTCGCTCTCCGGCGGCTACGTCCCGGTCGGCGCCCTGCTCATGTCGAAGCGCGTGCACGAGGCCGTCTTCGACTCGATGGAGCACGCCGTCTCGCACGGCTCTACCTTCGCGCCGAACGAGCTCGCCATGGCCGCGGGCCTTGCGACGCTGCGGGAGCTGGACGACCGCCGCCTGGTCGAGCGCTCGGCCGAGCTCGGCGAGCGGCTGCTCGCGGAGACGCGCCCGCTCGTGGACGAGTTCGAGGTCGTGAAGGAGGTGCGCGGGCTCGGGCTTATGTGGGCGATCGAGTTCGGCGAGCCGCGGCGCGGCAAGGTCGCGTGGCGCGTGATCGAGAAGGCGCAGAAGGGGCTCTTCGCGCAGCTCGTCGTCGGGCCGCTCTTCTCCGAGCACCGGATCCTCTCCCAGGTCGCGGGGCACAACATCGCGGTGCTCAAGGTGCTGCCGCCGCTCGTCCTCTCCGACGAGGATCTCGACTGGTTCGTCGACGCGCTGCGCGACACGGTCGCGAACGCGTCGCGGATGCCGCGCTCGCTGACGAAGTTCGCGCTCACCGCGGCCGGGATCCGCTGAGCCGCGTCTACGGCGTCGTGCTCGCGGCCGGCGCCTCGTCGCGCTACGGCGACGCGCCGCCGAAGCAGGTCGTTCTGCTGCCGCGCGTGCTCGACGCGCTCGCGCGGGCGCGGACGCTCGACGGCGTGGTCGTCGTCGCGGGCGCGCACGAGCTCGCGACGGACGCGCGCGTCGTCCACGCCGAGGAGTGGGAGCGCGGCCCGGGCGCGTCGCTTCGCGCGGGGCTCGCGGCGCTCCCCGAGGACGCGGAGGCGGCGCTCGTCGTCCTCGCCGACGGTCCCGAGCTCGACCCGCGCGCGGTCGACCGCGTCGTCGAGGCGTGGCAGGGCGAGGACACGCTCGCCGCGAGCTACGCCGGCGTTCGCCTCCATCCGGTCCTGTTGGCGCGCCGCGCCTGGGACTCCGTCCCCGACGAGGGCGCTCGCTCCCTTCCCGCTCGCGAGATCCCCTGCGACGACCTGACGCCGCCCGGGGATGTGGACGTCAGTTGAGCGGGATGCGGAGCGCTGCGAGCTTCTCTTTGAGCGCCGCCGGCATCGGCTCCGAGACGGCCTGGCGCACGTAGATGCGCAGGCTCTCCTCGAAGCGGTAGCGCCGCCGGCAGTACTCGCACTCGGAGAGGTGCTCCTCGGCCTCGGCCAGCTCCTCGGTGGTGAGGATCCGGTCGAGGTACGGCTGCATCATCTCCTCGCAATGGGCGCAAGGGTCGTTCATGAGGCCTCCACAACTGCGGATTCGGCGAGTTCGCGCTTGAGGATGCGGCGGCCGCGATGGAGCCGCGACATCACGGTGCCGATGGGGATGTCCAGGATCTGGGCCGCGTCCTGGTAGCTGAAGTCGCCGATGTCGACGAGCACGATCACGTCGCGAAAGTCGTGCGGGACGGCGGAGAGCGCCGAGACGATGTCGTCCTGCGAGAGCCGCTCGACGACCTTCTCCTCGTCGGTCGGCCCGTCGTCGCTCTCGGCGAGCTTGTCGTACAGGAAGTAGTCGTTCGCCTCCAGCGGCTGCATCTGCGGCTGCCGCTGGCGGCTGCGCCCGCGGTCGATGTTCAGGTTCGTGAGGATGCGCAGGAGCCAGGCGCGGAGGTTCGTCCCGGGCTGGTACTGGCGCCAGCTGCGGAACGCTCGGGCGTAGGTCTCCTGGACGAGATCCTCGGCCTCCTCGCGGGAGCCGGCGAGATGCCGCGCGACGCGGTAGACCTGGTCGGCGAGCCCGAGCGCCTCCTCCTCGAAGCGCACCCGGTCGCGCGCGCCGGCCGCGAGCCGCTGGGCCGCGTCGGTCTCGGCATCCACGCGGTCCACGCTAGCAGCGGCGTTCACAGGTCCAGGAACGCCCGGAGGGAGCCTCGTATTCCGCTCAGACGGCCGCGAGCTCGTGGAAGCCGGCCCTGCCGAGCTTCTCGAGCAGCGCCGCGCGCGTGATCTTCTCGTCGTCCCAGCCGAGCATCACCTGGCCCATCAGGTTCGCGTTCGCGAACTCGAGGCCCTCGGTGTCCTGCAGCGTCCCCGCGAGCCGCATGACGCACTTCTCGCAGCGGATGCCGGTCACCTGGATCGTCTCGGTCTGGACGGCCACGGGCTCATTCTAGGGTCCGGGAGGCGATCTCCCGCAGCGCCGCCTCGGGGTCGAGCTGGAGCTGGCGCTCCGCCTCCGGACCGCCGCCCTCGCGCGCCGCGCGCTCCCGCTCGCGCGCGTACTCGTCGCGGTCGACCGGCTCGTGCTCGGACTCCGCCGCGTCGCGCACGAGCCGCTGCACCTCCGCGACGAACGCGCCGGTGCGCGCGAGCGCCGTCGGCTGGTCGAGGATGCGCACCTCGAGCGTCCCGTACTCCGGGCGCGGCCACGCGTCCCAGTGGCGCCGCGTGTTGTCGCCGCGCGACGCGGCGCGCCAGTCGTCCCAGCTGCGCAGCACCGGCGGCGTGCCGCCCGTCGGCAGCTCGAGCAGGATCTGCGAGCGGATCGAGCGCCAGCCGCTCGGCTCGCCGTCGCGATAGGGCGAGTTCGCAGACTCGGCGAGCAGGCGCGGCAGCTCCGGGACGACGCCCTCGAACGCGCGCAGGGCGGTCGCCGGGTCCGGCACCGAGACGTGGACGTGGAGCCCGCACACCGTCTGGTGCTGGAGCTTCGG
>DASZYW010000135.1:0-20728 GCA_035545195.1 Gaiellaceae bacterium | reverse complement strand
GGGCTGCTCGACGGCGCGCACCGCTCGGACGCCGGCGCGACCGCGCCGCCATGGGGGCTCTACCTCGTCTCCGTTGCCTACGATCAGCCGGAGTGAAGTTCCCGGTCGTTCTCCTCGACTTCGACGGCACGGTGGTCGACTCCGGCGCGATCATCCTCGCGTCGATGCGGCACGCGACGCACGAGGTGCTCGGACTCGACGTGAGCGACGCCGAGCTGATGCAGGCGGTCGGCGGGCCCGGGCTGGAGGCGCAGATGCGCACCTTCGCGCCCGACCGGGTCGACGAGCTCGTCCGCGCCTACCGCGCGCACAACAACCCGCTACACGACGAGCTGGAGAGCTGCGTGGGCATGGAGGACGTGCTGCTGCGGCTGAAGGAGGAGGGGAGGCGGCTGGGCGTCGTCACGGCGAAGCGCCGCGCCACCGTCCAGCTCGCGTTCGACCGGCTGCCGCTCGAGCACCTGTTCGACGTCGTCGTCGGAAGCGACGACACGGAGCGGCACAAGCCCGATCCGGAGCCGCTGCTCCACGCGGCCGCCCTGCTGGACGCCGACCCGGCCGAGACCGCCTACGTCGGCGACTCGCCGTTCGACGTGCGCGCCGCGAAGGCGGCCGGGATGCACGCGGTGGCGGTCACCTGGGGCCGCATCCACGACCGCGCCAAGCTCGAGGCCGAGCAGCCCGACGTGATCGTCGACACCGCGGAGGAGCTCTATGAAGCCCTCTGAGCGCGCGGCCGAGCTGCGCGAGCTCCTCCACCGCGCGCTGATCGCCTACCACGTCGACGACGACCCGATCATGAGCGACGCCGCCTACGACGCGCTCTACGACGAGCTCGTCGAGCTCGAGCGCGAGCACCCCGAGCTGGTCACGCTCGACTCGCCGACTCAGCGCGTCGGCGCGCCGCCGTCCGCGAAGTTCGCGAAGGTGCGCCATCTGCAGGCGATGGGCTCGCTGGAGAAGGTCACGACCGACGAGGCGATCGTCAAGTGGGCCGACGACGTCGCCAAGCGCCTCGGAGGCGACGCGAACGTCGCGTTCGTGCTGGAGCCGAAGATCGACGGGCTTGCGATCAACCTCACGTACGAGGGCGGCGCTCTCGGCCGCGGCGCGACGCGCGGCGACGGGCGCGAGGGCGAGGACGTCACCGTCAACCTGCGCACGATCCCGGTCGTCCCGCTCCGCATGCTCGGAGACGACGCGCCGGAGCTCGTCGAGGTGCGCGGCGAGGTCTACATGCCGCTCTCCGGATTCAACCGGCTCAACGAGCGGCTCGTCGCGGAGGGGAAGAAGCCGACGCCGAACCCGCGCAACGCCGCCGCCGGCTCGCTCCGCCAGAAGGACTCGTCGATCACCGCGTCGCGCCCGCTCTCCTTCTGGGCGTACGGGGTCGGCGCGCACGACGAGGGCTTCGAGCTCGCGACCCACTGGGAGACGCTCGCGTGGCTGCGCGAGCACGGCTTCCCGATCAACCCGTTCGCCGAGCGCGTGGAGAGCGTCGAGGAGGTCGCCGAGCGCTGCCGCGCCTGGGAGAAGCGCCGCACCGAGCTCGACTACGAGATCGACGGGATCGTGATCAAGGTCGACTCGTTCGACCAGCAGCGCCGCCTCGGCGCGCTGCACGAGCGGCCGCGCTGGGCGCGTGCCTTCAAGTGGGCGCCGCTGACCGCGGTGACGCGGCTGAACGAGATCCGGATCCGGGTCGGGCGCACCGGCGCCCTCAACCCGTGGGCGGTGCTCGAGCCGGTCGAGGTCGGCGGCGTGACGATCTCCCGCGCGACCCTCCACAACGAGGAGGACATCAACCGCAAGCAGATCCGCGAGGGCGACGACGTGATCGTCCAGCGCGCCGGCGACGTGATCCCGCAGATCGTCGGGCCGGCCGGCGAGCACCGGCGCGGGACGAAGGAGTTCCGGATGCCGGCGAACTGTCCCGTCTGCGGCACGCCGGTGGTCAAGCCGGAGGGCGAGGCGACGCACCGCTGCCCGAACCGCGCCTGCCCGTCCCGCGGCCTCGAGACGCTGATCGACTGGGTCTACGGCCCGGCCGACATCGAGGGCGTCGGCGAGAAGACGATCCGGACGCTCTGGGCGCAGGGCCTCGTCCGCTCCCTGCCGGACCTCTACCGGCTGACGAAGGAGCAGCTGCTCGAGCTGGACGGCTTCGCGGAGATCTCGGCGACCAACGCGATCGAGCAGATCCAGGCGTCGCGCGAGCGCGTCCCGTTCTCGCGCGTCCTGCTCGGGCTCAACATCCCCGGGATCGGCTGGGTGCTCGCCCAGAACCTCGCTCGCTACGCCGGCAGCGTGGAGCGGCTGCTCGAGGCGACGCCGGAGGAGCTCGCCGAGGTCGAGGGCTTCGGCCCCGACCGCGCCGAGGCCGTGGCCGAGTGGTTCGCCGACGAGGAGAACCGGGCCCTCGTCGCCGAGCTGCAGGCGGTCGGTCTCAACTTCACGCTGAGCGACGAGGACAGGCCCGTCGAGGGGCCGCTCACCGGCCGGAGCTACGTCATCACCGGCACGCTCGAGAGCATGTCCCGCGAGGAGGCGACGGCGGCGCTCGAGGCGAGGGGCGCCAAGGTCAGCGGCACGCCGTCCTCGAAGACGACCGGTCTGATCGTCGGCGAGGAGCCGGGCAAGTCGAAGCTGACGAAGGCCGAGAAGGCGGGCGTGCCGATCCTCGACGAGGCGGCGTTCCTCGCGCTAGTGCGCGACTGAGGCGAGCACGTTCGCGAAGCGGTCCTGGGCGCGGCGCGCGAGCGTCCACGAGACCGGGAAGCCGTTCTCCACGACCGAGAACACGTAGCGGTCGCCGACGAAGCCCGAGAGCGCGGACGACCGGTCGGTCGTGCCGGTCTTCGCGTGCACGACTCCGGCGGCTGCGGTGTGCAGCATCCGGTGGGCGAGTGTGCCCGTCTGCGCCGCCACCGGCAGCGAGGCGAGCAGCTCGTCATGGACGGAGGGGTCGAGCCACATCGTCCGCAGGAGGTCGGCGAGCGCCGCGGGCGTCCAGCGGTCGAGCAGCGAGAGGCCGGAGCCGTCCACGAGCCGGACGCCGCGGAGCGGCACCGCGGCCTGCTGCAGGATCCCGGTCACGACGCCGACGCCGTCCGCGGTGGTGCCGCCGGAGCCGGCGACGGCGCCCAGCTGCTTGAGCAGCATCTCGGCGGTGAAGTTGTCGCTCTGCCGGTCCATGAAGCGGACGAGCGTCGCGATGGACGGCGACTCCAGCTCGGCCAGCGGCAGCGAGTCGTCCGGAGCAACGCCGAGCCCTGAGCCGCCCGAGACGGCGACGCCCGCCGCGACGAGCGCGGCCCGGAAGAGCTGGGTCGCCTCGAGCGCGGGCTGCGTCGTCGTCGCGTGGCCCGTCCAGCCGCGGTTCACGATCAGCGCCGAGAGCGGCGGGGACTCGACGAGGTAGAAGGACGGCTTCCACCCGAGCACCGTGCGCTCCGCGTCGAACCAGCTCTCGTCGCCGAGGATCCGGCCGTCGATCCTGCGGATCCCGTCGGCGCGGATCTGCCGGGCCAGCGAGGCGAGGCCCCGCTTCGAGAGCGACGGGTCGCCGTGGCCGACGAGGTAGAGGTCGCCGTGCCAGACGTTCCCGTCTTGCGCGCCGTCGCTCTCCGCGTCGGTCTCGATCCGGTAGCCGCCGCCGAGCGCGGTGAGCGCGGCGTACGTGACGGCGAGCTTCTCGTTCGACGCGGGGACGAGCGAGAGGTTCGGATCGTGCGAGAACACGGTCGCGCCGGTGTCCAGGTCGAGCACGGTCGCGCCCGAGACGCCCGGGCTGGCGGCGAGGGCACCGGCGAGCCGTTGCTGCAGGGTCGTCCTCGGCGCCGCTGCGGCTGCAGGGACGAGGACGGCGGCGAGGAGGATCGCCACGACGGCGGGGACGCGGAGAGGCACTGCCTTTTCCATTTTTCGAATCAGATGCACTCGCGTCAAGCCCATGGGCCGCGCAGCCGCGAAGATGGGCCGCGCGGCCCATTCCGGGCGCGAGGCGGCCGCTCGATAATCGAGAGACGATGCCCGTCCTGGAGCAGATCGTCGAACTGCTCGGCTTGCCCGAGCACGGCACCGACGCGCCGACGCTGGCGCGGATCGAGGAGATCCTCACCTCGGGCTACGCGCAGGCCCTCGCGCTCGAGGCGGAACGGCTGCGGCTCGAGAAGCGCCTCGCCGAGGTCGCGCGCGGCTCGAACGTCGGCCTCGAAGAGATCCCGCGTGAGCTGATGTCGATCTCCGAGCAGCTGGCGTCCGCCGACGGGGAGCTGACGCGCCTCCGCGCCGTCCTCGACCGTCTGAACGTCCGCGCCCGCGCGGCGCGCAGCGCCGCCTAGGACGGATTGGCGAAACGCAGGCGCGGAGCGCCCGGCTCTGCGAATAGCTCACCGAACTCGTACTCGCCATGACCGTTGTTGCGGTAGGGGAGAAACACCCGGATGGCGTCCGCAGCAGCATGTTCAAGATCAGCCCTGACGGCGTCTGTCTTTGCTTGACCGGAAGGTGTCACAAGAACATCGGCGCAGACGCCCGCCGCTCGTATGGCACCCGACGCGGCCTCAGCGGTCAGCACGCGGTACAGATCGTCGATCACGTCCTGAGACAGTGGCTGCTCGTCGCCCGTGTGAGTGGCGACCATACGAAGCTCGCCGCTCGCAGAGATAGCCGCTGCAAACGGGAAGAACTCACCATGCTGCTCGATCTGCTGGTGCGCGAAGCTGAAGAGGGCGTCAAGAAGAGCGTCTAGCTCGTCACGGGGCGAAGTTTCCACCTGGCCGAACCATAGGTCAGTCGCAGGCGGCGCGGGGCACTGCTCGCGCCCGGGCGAGTTCCAGCGCGAGCCGTCCCAGGACCGTCAGGTCAGCGTGAAGCCGGACGCGCTCGATCCCCGGACGCGGAGGATGGCAAGCGCGCAGTGATGCTTCAAGCGTCCGACTCGCGCTCGACTGACGAGCGCCGCCTGTAGATCGCGCCTCATTCGGGGTCGCCGCGCTTGATCGGCGTGTCGGGCTGGATCGGCCTTTGCGGGCGGGATCACTGGGTTGATGCCGCGCTCGTGGCACTCGGCGTAGACGCGGTTGTTGTCGTAGCCACGATCCATGCAGACGGTTTGCGGGTCAAAGCCGCGAGCGCGCACTAGACGATCCCGCTCCGGACCGCGTAGACCGCGGCCTGGATGCGGTTGTCGATCTGGAGCTTCATCAGGATGTTCGAGATGTGGTTCTTGACCGTCTTCGGGCTGATGTGGAGCTCGCCGGCGATGACGGCGTTGTCCTTGCCGTTCGCGATCAGCTTCAGCACCTCGATCTCGCGGTCGGAGAGCTCGGAGCGGATCGTCTCCGCGATGTCCGGCTGCGCGCTCGTCGCACGCACGCGCTGCAGAACCTTTGCGGCGATGAAGGGAGAGATGAGCGACTCGCCGCGCGCGGCCGCCTCGATCCCGGCCACGAGCTCCTGGATCGACGCGTTCTTGAGCAGGTAGCCGCACGCGCCGGCGAGGATCGCGTCCATCACGTCGTTGTCCTGGTCGGAGATCGTCAGCATCACGACCCGGGTCAGCGGCGAGATGCCGGCGATGTGGCGCGTCGCCTCGACGCCGCCCATCCCGGGCATGTTCAGGTCCATCACGACGACGTCGGGGGTGAGCTCGCGCACATGGCGGACGGCGTCGGCGCCGGTCGGAGCCTCGCCGACGATCGTCACGCCCTGCTCCTCAAGCAGGTTGCGCAGCCCGCTCCGGAAGAGGTCGTGGTCGTCGACGAGCAGCACGCGCAGCGAGTCGATCTTCCGCTCGTCCTGCGTATGCACGACCTCGGTCACGGCAACCCCCCGGCCGGATCTTAGTGCAGTGTGATCACGACCGTCCGCCGTCCCCAGGCCCGCGCCTGCGCGAGCGTCGGGAACCACAGGTCGATGTCGGCGCCCTTGACCGCGCTGCCCACGTCGGCGGCGACCGCCTCGCCGTAGCCGGGCACCGTCATGCGCGTCCCGAGCGGGATCACGGTCGGGTCGACCGCGACGATGCCCCAGCCGACGGGCAGCCCGCTCGCAGTGTGGCCGGGGAGGGAGTAGCCGGTCGAGGAGACGCGAAGCGTGCGCTCGCCGGAGCTCGCCGGGACGGGCTCCGCGCTCGGTTCGGGGGCCGAGGATGGAGCGGGATCGCCGCTCGACCGGGGCGCGGCGCTCGCGGCCGCGATCTGCTCCGACTTCGCCTCGACGGCGCGCGCGGTCGCGAGCATGCTGCGGATCTGCGCGTGCGCGAGCCGCTCCTTCGTGTGCAGTGAGGAGACATAGGCCAGGCGTTGCGACCGCGCGGCCGAGAGGTCGCCCGCCGCCTGCCTGGCGGCGCCGAGTGCGGTGGAGAGCCGTCGCTGCTCCCGTGCGAGCGTCACGCGTGCGCGGGAGAGGCGGGCGCGGGCGAGCAGCGTGACGGCGACGACCTTCCGGTCCTGGTCGGCCATCCTCCCGAGCGCGTCCAGCTTGGAGATCGCGTCGTCGAGCGACTGGGCGCCGAGGACGACCGCGAGCGGGTCGACGGTGCCCTGCTCGTAGAGCGAGCGCAGGTGCTGGCCCAGCTGCTGCTGCGAGACGGCGAGGGTGGCGCGCGCGGCGGCGAGCTCCTGGGTCAGCGCGTCGTGCCTCGCCCGCAGCTCGGCCGAGCGGGACTGCAACGAGGCGAGGCGCGTCCGGGCTCGGGCGAGCTGCGACTCGAGCGCGTAGAGGTCGAGCAGCGCCCGGTGCGTGCGCGTGTCGAGCTTCTGCGCCTGCACGGTGAGCCGGTGCGCCCGCGCGCGATAGCCCGCTCCCGGGCTTCCGGCGGCGGCGCCGGAGACGAGCACCAGCGCTGCGGCGACGCCGGCGAGAGACAGCGCCGACCGTGTCCTGCCCCCGCTCAAAGCCGGGGGACCGTACCACTTTGTGCGACGAGGAGCACCCCTCGCAGCGGGCCGCCATAGCCGGAATGCAGGCATTTTCCACAGCCGGACGCGGTTGCGACCGTCCGTCGGTGCTGTTACGGTCAAGTTTGTGACGCCCCGGTTACGCGGGAGCGCCTGTCTTCTCCGGCGGGCCACGGTGTTCGTTCTCACGGTCGCAGTGGCCTGTGTCACCGCTTCAGCGGTCCGGGCCGACCCGTCGATCGGCTCCAAGCAGGCGCAGGCGCGGCAGGTGCTCGCCGAGCTGCAGAGGCTCGACGCGAGCGCGCAGCGGGCGAACAACCGCTACCAGGAGGCGTCGCTCCAGCTGCAGAAGGTCGAGCACGAGCTCTCGGTCAACAGGCAGGCGCTCGGCGTCGCGAAGGTCAACCTCAAGGTGGCGCAGGCGACGCTCGCGCGCCGGCTGGTCGCGATCTACACGACGCGGGACGACCAGTCGACTCTGAGCGTGATCCTCGGCGCCAGCAGCCTCACGAACCTCGTCGACCGGCTCGAGACCGTGAAGACCGTGTCGAAGCAGGACTCGGCGGTGATCGACCAGGTCGTCTCCTTCCAGCACCAGATCGTCTCCCGGCGCGCCTTCCTCCGGACCGCCCACAAGCGGCAGAAGCGGCTCGTGCACGAGCGTGCGCTGGCGAAGTCGCGGATCGACTCGCAGGTCAACCGGGAGCAGCGGCTCTACGCCTCCGTGAAGACCGAGCTCGACAAGCTGTACGCGGCCCAGCGCGAGCGGACGCTCGCCGCCGCTCGCCTCGCCGCTGCGCGCGCCTCGAACGCGAACACCGCCGACGGCTTCGGGATCTCGGCGTCGATCGACGGCGCCTCCGTCGCGCCGCCGTCCCAGTACACGGGCGTCGTCGCGATCGCCATGCGCTATCTCGGCGTGCCGTACAAGTGGGGCGGGTCGACACCGGCCGGCTTCGACTGCTCCGGCTTCGTCATGTACGTCTACGCGCAGGTCGGCGTCTCGCTGCCGCACTACACCGGCGCGCAGTGGCAGCTCGGCGTCCCCGTCTCGCGCGACCAACTCGAGCCCGGCGACCTCGTCTTCTTCGACGGGATCGGCCACGTCGGCCTCTACATCGGCAACGGGCTCTTCATCCACGCGCCGCAGACGGGCGACGTGGTCAAGGTCTCCAGCCTCAGCGACGGCTGGTACGCGTCGACCTACGACGGCGCCCGGCGCATCACCGGCTAGGCGTACAGCTGCTCGATCTCGTGGGCGAAGTGGTCCTGGATCACTCGCCGGCGGAGCTTCAGCGTGGGGGTGACCTCGCCCTCGTCCTGCGAGAAGTCGCGCGGCAGGATCGCGAAGCGCTTGATCTGCTCGACCCGGACGCGATCGCGGTTGACCTCGTCGACCAGCTCCTGGACGAGCTGCTGCGGGTCGCGGCCGGCTGAGGCGACCTCGGCCTCGTCGAGCGTGATCAGCGCGGTCACGTACGGCCGCCGGTCGCCGACGACGATCGCCTGCGAGACGAAGCGCGACGTCTTGAGTGCGTTCTCGAGGTTCTGCGGGGCGATGTTCTTGCCGCCGGCGGTGATGATCAGGTCCTTCTTGCGGTCGGTGATCTTCACGAAGCCGTCCGGGTCGATCTCGCCGACGTCGCCGGTGCGGAACCAGCCGTCCTCGGTGAACGTCGCGGCGGTCGCCTCCGGCTCCTTGTAGTAGCCGGCGAAGATCGTGTCGCTGCGCAGGAGGATCTCGCCGTCCTCTGCGAGCTCGATCTCGGTGCCCTCGACGAGCCGGCCGACCGTGCCGATCCTGAAGTCGTCCGGCTCGTTCACGGTCGCGGAGCTCGCGGTCTCGGTCAGTCCGTAGCCCTCGATCACCGGGACGCCGAGCGCGTGGAAGAACTCCATCACCTCCGGCGCGAGCGGTGCGGCTCCCGAGACTCCGAGCCGCAGCCTGCCGCCGAGCCGCCCCCGGACCTTCGCGTAGACGAGCCTGTCGGCCAGCTTCACCTGCAGCGCCAGCAGCGGCGAGACGCGCTCACCGGCGCGGCGGCGGGCGCTCGCGCGGGCGCCGACGCGCAGCGCCCAGCGGCCGATCGCGCGCTTGAGGCCGCCGGCGCGCTCGATCTCGCCGAGCGCGTTCGCGTGGATCTTCTCGTAGACGCGCGGCACCGCCGGCAGCATCGACGGCCGCACCCGCTGGAGCGCTTCGGGCACGCGTGCCGCGTCGGCGACCAGCGCGACCGTCGTCCCGTGATGGGCGGCGGCCTGGTGGGCGAGCCGGCCGAAGCTGTGCGCGAGCGGGAGGAAGAGGAGAACGGTGTCGTCCGGCTCCTGGAGGCGGTTCTTCACGCGCAACGCCGCCGTGACGAGGTTCCTGTGCGTGAGCATGCAGCCCTTCGGCGGCCCGGTCGTGCCGGAGGTGTAGATCAGAGTCGCGAGGTCGCTCTCGCCGATCGCCAGCTCCGCGTCGCGGAGCGCGTCCGGGTGAGCGGCGGCGTAGGCGCGCCCCTCCTCCTCGAAGGCGGCGAGGCCCGCGAACGGGACGACCTCGCGCAGGTTCGGCAGGTCGCCTGCGACCTCGTGCAGCTTCGCCTCCTGCTCGTCGTCCTCGGCGAACGCGAGCACAGACTCCGAGTGGCCGAGGATGTAGTCACACTCCCTGGCACTGTTCGTCGGGTAGAGGCCGACGACGACGGCGCCGATCGACATGATCGCCCAGTCGAGGAGGAGCCACTCGAGGCGTGTGCGCGAGAGGACGGCGACCGCGTCCCCGTGCCGCACGTCGTGGGCGAGCAGGCCGTTCGCGATCGCGGTCACGCGCTCCGCCGCCTCGTCCCAGCCGACCGGCCTCCAGCCGTCCTCGGTCTCCTCCAGATAGGCGGGGCTCGTCTCGCCGCGCGCCAGCGCTGCGCGCCAGAGCTCGGGGGCGGTCGTCTTCTCCACCGCGCCATCGTAATTCGGGAGAAGGGAACGGGAGACCGATGAAGAATCCCGCCGGTCCGCGTCTATCCTTTCGAGGCCCCATGCGCACCATTTGGAACGGATCAATCAGCTTCGGCCTGGTCAACGTCCCGATCGGGCTCGCGCTCGCGACGCAGCGCAACGACGTCGGCTTCCGCACGCTCCACCGCGAGTGCGGCACGCCGATCAAGCAGAAGCGCTGGTGCCCGGTGCACGAGCGCGAGGTCGAGGCGGACGAGCTCGTCAAGGGCTGGGAATTCGCGAAGGGCCAGTACGTGCTTGTCGAGGAGTCCGACCTCGAGGCGGTCGCGCTCCAGCGCTCGCAGTCGATCGACATCCTCCGCTTCGTCAAGCTCGAGGACGTCGACCCCGTCTACTTCGACCGGACGTACTACCTCGCGCCGGCCGAGGCGGAGGCGCAGCGCCGCCCGTACGTGCTGCTCCTGCGCGCGATGCAGGAGAGCGGGACGGCCGCGGTCGGCAAGTTCGTGCTCTGGGGCAAGGAGAACCTCTGCCTGATCCGCGCGCAGGGCGACGCGCTCGCGCTGGAGCTCCTCTTCTTCGCGGACGACGTCCGCTCGAAGGCGGAGATCGAGGACGCGGTCGGCGCCACCGAGGTGAAGAAGCCGGAGCTCGCGCTGGCCGGCCAGATCATCGCCGGCCTCGCGGGCGAGTGGGCGCCCGAGGAGTTCGAGAACCAGTACCGCGGCGACCTGAAGGCGATGCTCGAGGCGAAGCTCGCCGGCCAGGAGATCGCGATGCCGGAGCCGGTGGCCGAGACGCCGGTGATCGACCTGATGGAGGCGCTGCGCCAGAGCGTCGCCGACGCGCAGGGCCGCCGGGCCGCGAAGGACTCCTCGAACGGGAAAGCCGCCTCCAAGGGCGGCTCCCGAACTCGCAAGACGCCGGCGCGGAAGAGCGCCTGACGCGTCGGCTCAGTGCTGCGGCGCGCCTGCGCCGAGCGCTTCGATCTGGACCTGGAACAGGTACTTGTCGATCTTGCCCTGATAGATCGGCACGCCCTCTTCCATGCAGACCCGGATCACCTCCTGCCGATCGATTCCGAGCTCTTTCGACAGTTCCTCGGGCGTGAGGTGATTTGCCATCCTTGTCTGCTCCTTCCCGGGAACGAAAAAGCCCGCCGGCGGCACACGCTCGGTCGGGCTCAGTCCGATCCTTCGCTTGTCGTTTTGACGGGCTTCACTCTGCCGCTCCGGACAGCGCCCGCCCCACGGAAGCAACCATCACGCCAAGAATATGCCCCGATGCCGACGGAGGGCAAACAGCTGATCCCCGGGTTCGAGACGCGGGAGCGCGAGTGGCGCTCGACGCCGCTCCGCTACGCCGTTTCGGGCGCGGGGCCGCCGCTCGTGCTCGTGCACGGGCTCGGCGGGACGATCGCGAACTGGCGCCTGCTCGCGCCCGCGCTGGCGGAGTCGCGGCGGGTGATCGTGCCCGACCTGCCCGGCCACGGCGGCTCGGCGCCGCTTCCGGCCGCGACCCACGTGGACGCCTTCGCCGACGCGGTGCTCGCCGTGCTCGAGGCGGAGGACGCGCTGCCCGCGCCGTGGGTCGGGCACTCGCTCGGAGGGCTCGTCGGGCTGCGGGCGGCGGTGCGCCGCCCCGAGGCGGTGCGCGGCGTCCTCGTCGCCGCGGGCGCGGGCATCTCCTCGTCGACGCGGGCCGCAGAGGCGACGCTGGCCGCGCTCGCGCTCGTCCAGCCGGGGCGCGCGCTCGCGCCGTGGCGCGGGCGGCTCTCGCGGTCGCGCACGGCGCGGCGCCTGACCTTCGGCGGCTGGGCGGTCGCCGACACCGATGCGCTCGAGCCGGAGGCCGCGGAGGCGTTCCTCTCCGGCCCTGCCGAGCACACCGACACGGCCGCGGCGGGGCGCGCGCTGCTCGCGTCCGACCCCCGCGCCGACCTCGACCGCGTCACCTGCCCCGTGCTCTGCCTCTGGGGTACGAACGACAACTGGGTTCCGCTCGCCGACGGGATGGAGTACGCGCGCCGCCTGCGCGCGCCGCTCCGCGCCATCGCGGGCTGCGGCCACCTCTTGATCGGCGAGCGGCCGGACGCCTGCCTCCGCGCGATCGCCGACTTCCTGGCGGAGCTCGGCGAGCCCAACTAGCTCGCGACGAGCGGGATCACCTCCGCCAGCTGCTGCTCCTCCCGCGGGCCGGAGAGGAACTCGACCCGGCGCGCGACCACCTCGAGCTTCAGCCGCCGCTTCCCCTGCTCCTCCCACTCGTGCGAATGCAGCCGCCCGTCGACGGCGACGCGCCGGCCCTTGCTCAGGTACTCGGCGCAGAGCTCCGCCTGCCGATCCCACGCCGAGACCGAGACGAAGTCGGCGCCGTCCGTGCCGGCGCGGTCGACGGCGAGCAGGAAGTTCGCCACCTTCTTGTCCGGAGCGACCTCCTTCAGCTCGACCTCGGTCGCCAGATTCCCGATCAGAGTCACGATGTTCATGCCCCGACGGTAGACCTCTACCCGTCACGGGAATGTGGAGGCTTACCAGCTAGAGTGCGCCGCGGTATGGGCCTCTTCTCGGGTTTGACGGGCTTCGGCGGCCGCGACATGGCCGTGGACCTCGGCACGGCGAACACGCTCGTCTACGTGCGCGGGCGCGGCATCGTCCTCTCGGAGCCCTCGGTCGTCGCGATCGACCAGCGCACCGGCGAGGTGCACGCGGTCGGGGTCGAGGCGAAGCGGATGCTCGGGCGCACGCCGGGGACGATCCAGGCGATCCGGCCGCTCAAGGACGGCGTGATCGCCGACTTCGACGTCACCGAGCAGATGCTCCGGCACTTCATCCAGAAGGTGCACCAGCACCGGTTCGCGCACCCGCGCGTCGTCGTCTGCATCCCCTCCGGCGTCACCGGCGTCGAGAAGCGCGCGGTCGAGGACGCGACGATCGCGGCCGGCGCGCGCCAGGCGTACCTGATCGAGGAGCCGATGGCGGCCGCGATCGGAGCCGGGCTGCCCGTCGCCGAGCCGACCGGGAACATGATCGTCGACATCGGCGGCGGCACGACCGAGGTCGCGGTGATCTCGCTCGGCGGGATCGTCGTCTCGCAGTCGCTGCGTGTCGGCGGCGACGAGATGGACGAGGCGATCATCAACCACATCAAGCGCGACTACAAGCTCCTGATCGGCCAGCAGACCGCCGAGGAGATCAAGCTCGAGGTCGGCTCCGCCTGGGACATGAAGGAGGAGCTGCAGGCCGAGGTGCGCGGACGCGACATGCTCACCGGGCTGCCCAAGACGGTGATCCTCACCTCCGAGGAGATCCGCCGCGCCCTCGACGAGCCGGTCACGCAGATCATCGAGTCGATCAAGTCCACGCTGGACAAGACGCCGCCCGAGCTCGCCGCGGACATCATGGACCGCGGCATCGTCCTCGCCGGCGGCGGCTCGCTGCTGACCGGCCTCGACGAGCGGCTCCGCCACGAGACGCAGATGCCGGTGCACCTCGCGGAGAGCCCGCTCACGTGCGTCGCCGTCGGCTCCGGCCGCAGCCTCGAGGAGTTCGAGGTGATCCACCGCTCGAACCGCGCCCGGGCCCGCTCCCGGAACGGTCGCCGCTAACCGCGATACTCTGCACGGGTGGCACCCCCGAACCGCAGCGCCCGTGCGGCGGTGCTGGCGTCCTCTGTCCAGCGCTCGAAGTCGAATCCCCACCCGTCGAAGGCGCGCAGCGCGCTGACGCGGCGGATCGTCCTCAGCGTCCTCGTCTTCGCTGCGCTCGCGCTGCTCACCGTCTCGTTCCGGACGCCGTCCGGCGGGGCGCTCCACGACGCGCAGGGCGTCCTCTCCTCGGCGCTGAAGCCGTTCCAGATCGCCGCCTCGCGCGTCGCGCGCCCGTTCCGCGACGGCTACGACTACGTCGACTCGCTCGCCGCCGCCAAGTCGCAGAACAGGGCGCTGCGCAAGGAGGTGGCGCAGCTCCGCGGCCAGTACCTCGAGAGCAAGGCGCAGGGGGCGAAGGCCGAGTCGCTCGAGAAGCTCCTGAACTACGAGCAGGGCTCGACCTACCCGACCGGCTACCGCGCCGTGAACACGGCCGTGATCTCCTTCCCGGCCGGCCCGTTCAGCCAGACGATCACGATCGACGCCGGCCGGAACCAGGGCCTCCGGATCGACACGCCGATCGTCACCGGCGACGGCCTCGTCGGACGTGTCACCAACGTCTTCGCGCACTCGTCGGTCGTCACGCTCCTCACCGACGCCAACAGCTACGTCTCCGCGCGCGACCTGACCACGGGCGTCCGCGGCCTGATCCGGCACGGCCAGGGCGGGACGTTGATCCTCGACCAGGTCGCCAAGGAACAGCTCGTCAACAAGGGCGACGCGATCGTCACCGACGGCACCCGCGACCCGCGCTATCCGAGCCTCTACCCGTACGGCATCCCGATCGGGACGGTCTCGTCCGTCGGGATCAGCGACACCGCCTCGTTCCTCCAGGTCCAGGTCGACCCCTACGCGAACCTCGGCTCCCTCGACTCCGTCGCCGCTCTCGTCAAGCGATGAGCTGGTTGGACGGCGTCAAGGCCGCGGTGCTGCTGTTCGTCGCTGCGATCCTCCAGGTCTCGGTCTTCTCGCAGGCCCACGTGCTCGGGGCGCCGCCGGACATCCTCCTCGTCACGCTCGTCGCGGTCGCGCTGCTGCGCGGCTCGGTCGTCGGCGCGGCGGGCGGCTTCTTCGCCGGGATCCTCGTCGACTCGGCGTCGCTCGGCGAGCTCGGGCTGACCTCGCTCGTGCTCACGCTCGCCGGCTACTGGATCGGCCGCTACGGCGAGACGACCGGGCGCGACCGCTTCCACGCGCCGTTCCTCTCCGTCGCGGTGATCACCGTCCTCTATGCGTTCGGGCTGCTCGTGGTGCACTTCGTGCTCGGCGAGACGGCGCCCGCGGGCCGCGTCTTCGAGGGCGTCGCGCCCGCGGCCGGGATGAACCTCGTGCTGACGGCGCCGGTGTACGCGCTCGTGCGCAGGCTCCTGCGCCCGTCCGGGCGGGACGAGCTCTCCACGGAGGTGCAGCTCATTGGCTAGCACCACCGCGCGGCGTCCGTCCGCCCGACTGCCCGAGGACCGTCCCGGGGACGAGCCGCCCGTCGTCGTCGAGCCGTACCGGCTGACGCCGAAGCTGGCGCGCCGGATCGCGCTGCTCGGCGGGCTCCTCTTCGTCGTCTTCGCGGCGCTCCTGCTCCGGCTCTGGGCGCTGCAGGTGCTCGCCGGGCCGCACTACGTCGCCCAGGCGCAGGCGAACCAGTTCCGCACCGTCCGCGTGCAGGCGCCGCGCGGGGCGATCCTCGACCGGAACGGGAAGGTGATCGTCACGAACGCGGCGGCGACCGCGGTCGAGCTCTGGGTCGCCGACCTCCCGAAGGTCTACGCCGACCGGATCGCGGAGCTGCACCGCCTCGCGAGCGTCACCGGCGTCCCGCTCTACGAGATCTCGGCGCAGATCAAGCAGCGGCGCGCCGCGAACGACACGCTGACGCCGATCGTCGTTCGCGACGACGCGCCGAAGGCGATGGTGTCGTTCCTCTACGAGCGCAGCGGGCAGTTCCCGGGCGTCGTCATGGAACGGCACTACGTCCGCCACTACCCGTACCACGACCTGGCCGCCCAGATCCTCGGGTACGTCGGCGAGATCTCCCAGCAGCAGCTGAAGACGCTCGGCAAGCAGGGCTACCAGGCCGGCGACGAGATCGGCCAGGCCGGTGTCGAGTCGGCGTTCGACAGCTACCTGCGCGGCGTCCCCGGCGCGGCTCGCGTGCGGGTCGACTCGCTCGGCCGGCCGCGCAGCGTTCGCCAGCTCGTCACGCCGACCCAGCCGGGCCACGCGCTGCGGCTGACGCTCGACCTCGGCCTGCAGAAGACGGCGGAGAAGGCGCTCCAGTACGGGATCAGGCTCGCGCAGGCCAACGGGGAGTGGGCGGCGCGCGGCGGCGCGATCGTGGCGATGAACCCGCAGGACGGGTCGATCCTCGCGCTCGCCTCGTCGCCCTCGTACGACCCCTCGGTCTACACCGGCCGCGTCACCCAGAAGGAGCTCGACGCGCAGGGCCTCTCGCCGTCGACGGCGCTGGCCAAGAACTACCCGTCGCTCGACCGCGCTCTCGCCGGCACCTATCCGCCCGGCTCGACCTTCAAGCCGCTGACCGCGATCGCCGCGATGGAGGAGCACATCCTCGCGCCGTACGCGTACCAGCCGTGCACCGGCACCTACTACGCGCCCGAGGACAAGTCGCACCGCACCTGGCACAACTGGGACCCGAACGTGAACCAGGCGATGACGCTGCCGACCGCGCTCGCCTACTCCTGCGACACCTACTTCTACGCGGTCGGGAACCAGTTCTTCCTGCTGCCGAAGGATCGCGGACAGCCGCTGCAGAAGTGGGCGCGCGCGTTCGGGTTCGGCGATCCCACCGGCGTCGACCTCGGGCCTTCGTCCGACGGGCTCGTGCCGACGATCGGCTGGAAGCAGACGACGTACTCGCCGGCGCGGGACAAGTGCTGCTGGCAGGTCGACTCGATCTGGAAGCCGGGCGACTCGATCCAGCTCGCGATCGGCCAGGGCGACCTGCTGGTCACGCCGCTGCAGATGGCGCGCTTCTACGCGGCGATCGCGAACGGCGGCAAGCTCGTCACCCCGCACGTCGTGGAGGACGTCGAGAACCCGAACCGGACGATCGTCTCCACGCCCGCCCCGCCCGCCCCGAAGCCGATCCCCGGGCTCGACCCGGCGACGCTCCAGATCGTCCAGCAGGGGCTCTACGAGGGGACGCACGAGACGTTCGGCACCTCGTACGGCGTCTTCGGCAACTTCCCGATCCCGATCGCAGGCAAGACCGGCACGGCCGAGAAGGTCGTCTCCCTGCCCGGCTACACCGGCAAGCAGGACCAGGCCTGGTGGTGCGGCTATGGTCCGACCGTGCCGGTGCCGAAGCTCGTCGTCTGCGCCGTGATCGAGAACGGCGGCCACGGCGGGACGGTCGCCGCTCCCGCCGCCGCGCGGATCTTCGCCAAGTTCTTCCACGCCACCGTCAAGCAGGCCGCCCCCATCCACTCCGACTGATGCGCTGATGCTCGAATACGCCGGATCGCAACGAGCGGGAGTCCGCGCCGAGCGGGACGTCGCGCTGATCGGTCTCGTCCGCGGCGTGGACTGGCTCCTGCTCGCCGGCGTCGCCGGGCTCGTCGGCGTCGGGCTGTGGGGGATCGCGGGCGTGACGAAGTTCGACGTGCCCGGGCAGCCGCACTACTTCCTCGACAAGCAGATCCTCTACGCCGCCACCGGCGCCGTCCTGCTCGTGACGGCGCTCCTGATCGACCCGGATCTCTACCGCCGCTACTGGCGGATCATCTTCGGCGGCACGGTCGGGCTGATCGCGATCGTCTTCGTCGCCGGGCACGCGGCGCACGGCTCGACGCGCTGGATCACGGTCGGCGCCTTCACCTTCCAGCCGTCCGAGTTCGGGAAGCTGCTCTTCGTGCTCGCGCTCGCGGGCTTCCTCGCGGAGCGCCAGCGGGCGGTCGGGTCGTGGGGGACGACGCTGAAGGTGCTCGGGCTGGGGATCGTCCCCGTCCTGCTCGTGTTCGCGCAGCCCGACCTCGGCACCGCGCTCGTCTACCTCGCCGGGCTCGGCGCGATGCTCTTCGTCGCCGGGGCGTCGTGGAAGCACCTCGCCGTGCTCGGGACGGCCGCCTCGCTGCTCGCGGTCGTCGTCCTCTGGGCGGGGCCGGCGATGGGCGTCGACTTCCTCAAGGGCTACCAGAAGCAGCGCCTGACCTGCTTCACGCACCCGACCACGTGCCCGGTGGACGCCCGCTACAACGTCGAGCAGTCGATCGCCGCCGTCGGCTCCGGCCAGATCCGCGGCCGCGGCCCGAACAACGCCACGCAGACCCGGCTCGACTTCCTGCCCGAGCACGGCACCGACTTCGTGTTCGCGTCGTTCAGCGAGCAGCGCGGCTTCGTCGGCGCCTCGCTGCTGCTCCTGCTCTACCTGCTCGTGCTCTGGCGCGGGCTGCGGGTGGTGACCGTGGCGCGAGACCTCTACTCGGCGGTCGTCGCCGGCGGGATCGTGGTCGCGCTGCTCTTCCAGATCTTCGTCAACGCCGGCATGACGATGGGCGTCGCGCCGATCACGGGGATCCCGCTGCCGTTCGTGAGCGTCGGCGGCTCCTCGATGATCGCGAACCTCGCCGCGATGGGCGTGCTGCTCGCGGTGCACGCGCGCGGGCGCGCGTCCCGCGGCTCCGGCCGCCGGCGCTGAGATGGCCCTCCCGGTCAAGCTCGGCCCGATCCGGGCGCTGCTGAAGGAGATCGAGACCTCGTCGCGCGAGGAGCACGCGCTCGCCGTCGGTGGCGCGAAGGAGCTCGCCGCGGTGCTGCGGCGGGAGCTCGCGCGCGACGCGGCTCCGAGTGCGGTGCGTGCGACCGACTCGCCCGAGGGCGCCGCGGTCCTGGTCTACGTGCTGGGGCGGGAGCCCGACCGCGAGGACGAGAAGGCGCTCAAGCGGGCGCGCCGCGCGCGGACGCCGATCGTCGCCGTCGCGGTCGGGCCGGTCTCGGACGACGTCTCGATCCCGTACGTCCTCGCGACCGACGTCGTCCGCGTCGGCGCGGGCGAGGGCTTCCCGGTCGAGCGCATCGCCGAGACGGTCGCCGGGCGCCTCGGCGAGGAGGGCGCGGCCGTCGCCGCGCGGGTGCCGGTCCTGCGTGACGCCGTCTGCGCCCGGCTCGTCGACACGTTCTCGCGCAAGAACGGGCTCCTCGCCGCGGCCGTGTTCGTCCCCGGCGCCGACCTGCCGCTGCTGACGCTCAACCAGGTCCGGATGATCCTCCGCATCGCGCAGGCGCACGGCGCCGACCCGGGGAGGGAGCGGATGGCCGAGGTGGCCGCGACGGTCGGGGCGGGGATCGGTCTCCGCGCGGCGGCGCGCGAGCTCCTCGATCTCGTCCCCTTCGCAGGCTGGGCCGTGAAGGGCGCCGTCGCCTACACGGGGACGCGCGCGCTCGGCGAGGCGGCGATCCGCCGGTTCGCCGCCGAGGCTACGCCGCAGCCGGCCGGAGCTTCGCCCGGCGCGCCCTGATCGCGCGGAGCCGCTGCGTCAGGCGAGCCCACGCCCACGGCTCGATCTCCTTGTAGCGCGTCTCGGCCTGGCCGCGGGTCGCCTCGAGATACTCGAACCAGGCGTCGGCCTCCTCGATCATGAGCAGCTCCTCGGCTTCGCGGTTGCCCGCCACCCTGCACCTCCGGGGTCGTGAATGCCGGGGATCGTAGGACCAGGACCGGACGACATGGGTTTCCGAGGCCCCCTGCTACGCTGAGCTCATGTTTTCCCCCGTGTACACGCAGCGCGCGCGCACCCGCAGGATGCGGGTCGCTGTCGCGCGCTCCAATGAAGGAGTTTTCGTTTGCCCTGGTTTCGTCGTCGAAAGCAGTCCGCGGCCGAGTCTGAGCCCGCCGTTTCCGAGGCCGTCGCGCCGCCCGAGCCCGTAAGGCCCCCCGCCGAGCAGAGCTCGGCGCCAACCGATCCCACCAAGCCCAAGCGGCGCCGCGGCAGTCGCGGCGGCCGCAACCGCAAGAAGCCCGGCGCCGCCACTGCGGCCGGCGCCGACGCGCCGGAGAAGACCGAGAAGCCGGACAAGCCCGAGAAGTCCGAGCGGCCGGAGAAGTCGCAGCGCCAGCAGCGCGGCCAGCGCCAGCTCTCGCAGCGCCAGGAGCGCCGTCGCGACCAGTCGCAGCGCCGCCGCCAGCCGCAGCGCCGCGCCCCGCTCCCGGCCGCGAAGCGCGAGCTGCTCGTCTCCGTCGACGTGGGCGAGAAGCGCGTCGCCATCCTCGAGGACGGGCAGGCCGCCGAGGTCTACCTCGAGCGCCCCGAGCGCCGCTCGATCGCCGGGAACATCTACCTCGGGACCGTCGACAACGTCCTGCCCGGAATGGAGGCCGCGTTCGTCGAGATCGGCCTCGAGAAGAACGGCTTCCTGTACGTCGACGAGATCGTCGGCCCGGAGATCGAGCGCGGCCACGGCCGCAAGATCCAGGACCTGATCTCGCGCGGCCAGACGATCCTCGTCCAGGCCGTCAAGGACCCGATGAAGACGAAGGGCGCGCGGCTGACGACGCAGATCTCGCTGCCGGGCCGCTTCGTCGTCTTCGTCCCCCAGGGCGAGGGCCTCGGCGTCTCGCGCCGGCTGGAGGACGACGAGCGCACGCGGCTCAAGGACATCCTCAAGAAGCTGAACGTCAAGGAGGGCGGTGTGATCGTCCGCACCGCCGCCGAGGGCGCGTCCGAGGAGGACATCGAGCGCGACCTCGTCTTCCTGCAGCGGCTCTGGAAGTCGATCCAGGCGCAGGCGAAGACCGCCTCCGCGCCCGAGCTCGTCTACCAGGAGGCCGAGCTGCCGCTCCGCGTCGTGCGCGACCTCTTCACCGGCGATTTCGAGAAGGGATACGTCGACGACGAGCGCACGTACAAGCGGATCATCGGCTACCTGAAGAAGACCTCGCCGCACATGGCCGAGCGCGTCGTCCGCTACAAGGAGCCGACGCCGCTGCTCGAGCACTTCGGCGTCGAGCAGGAGATCAAGTCGACGATCCAGCGCCGTGTCGACCTTCCCTCCGGCGGCTACCTCGTCTTCGACTACGCGGAGGCGTTCACCGTCATCGACGTGAACACCGGCCGCTTCGTCGGCGGGCGCGGCAAGAACTCCGGCGGCCGGCTCGAGGACACGATCACGAAGAACAACCTCGAGGCGGTGAAGGAGGTCGTCCGCCAGCTCCGGCTGCGCGACATCGGCGGGATCATCGTCATCGACTTCATCGACATGGCGAACCCGAAGAACCGGGCCA
>DASZYW010000134.1:0-7939 GCA_035545195.1 Gaiellaceae bacterium | reverse complement strand
GGAAATGGGCGGTGACGGGATCGAACCGCCGACCCCCTGCTTGTAAGGCAGGTGCTCTCCCAGCTGAGCTAACCGCCCGCCTGGAGAACGGTACCGCTACTTCTCGTCGAGCTTCAGCGCGGCCGAGTTGATGCAGTAGCGGAGCCCGGTCGGGTGCGGCCCGTCGGGGAAGACGTGGCCGAGATGGCCGCCGCACTCGGCGCACATCACCTCGGTGCGCGTCATCCCGTAGCTCGTGTCGGTCTCCTCGTCGATCGCGTCCTCCGACGCGGGCGCGAAGAACGCGGGCCAGCCGCAGCCGGAGTCGTACTTCGTCTCCGACTCGAACAGCGTCGCGCCGCACCCGGCGCAGCGATAGGTGCCCGGCTCGAAGACGTGGTCGTACTCGCCGCTGAACGGCCGCTCGGTGCCCTTCTCGCGGAGGACGTGGAACTGCTCGGGGGCGAGCTCGGCCCGCCACTCCTGCTCTGACTTCTCGATCTTCGGCATGGGGCGAGCGTAGCCGCTCGCCCCATTGCCGAATCCTGAAATCAGCGCACGACGAGGTGGACGGTCCGTGTGCCGCTGATCGCGCCGAGCAGGCCGATGCCCGCCTGGTTGACGCTGAGCGTGACGCGGATCCGCGACATGCCCTTCGGCAGGAACTTCGCCGGGTTGAAGAGCACACCGGACGTCGAC
This sequence comes from Gaiellaceae bacterium, assembly GCA_035545195.1. Classification (GTDB taxonomy): domain Bacteria; phylum Actinomycetota; class Thermoleophilia; order Gaiellales; family Gaiellaceae; genus Palsa-739. Next base: position 7,261 of record DASZYW010000134.1, on the reverse strand, counting down.
GTGAGCTTGAGCGCCCGCACGGTGACCCACTGCCCGTACGGCGACAGCCGCTGCAGGAGCACGTGGCGGCCGGTCATCGGCTTGCCGGCGTTCACCTGCACGTGCAGGTAGCTCTTGAGCGGGCTGGTCGCGAGCGTCAGCTTCGGCGTCACCTGGACGAACACGGAGCTGCTCTTGACCGTGTTGCCGGTCAGCGTCTGGAAGCTGGCGGTGTAGGTCGTGTAGAGGTGCGGGAGCGTCGTGTAGCCGTACGACCCGTCGGACGCCGTCTGGACGACCGCGAGTTGGACGGGCGAGGGCTGGTTCCACTCCTGCGCCCACAGCGTCACGCTCGTGCCGGGCAGGACGTTCTCCGCCTTGCCCGACAGCGTGACCTTCGTCCCGAAGACGACGATCGGCTGGTCGAGTCCGAGCGTCAGCGACGGCGGCGGGCCGTTGACCGTGAGGGTGCCGGTCAGCCCGGTGTGGAGCGCGTCGTGGTAGTTGAACTTGCCGGAGCGGGTGAACGTGAACGTGTAGCTCTTCCCGGAGGCGAGCACGGGCGACGCGAACGAGCCGTCGTTCGCGACGATCTGGTGGTTGGCCTTGTCGTTGTTCGTCCAGGTCACCTTCGCGCCGTAGGCGAGCGTGGACGTCCGGGGCGTGAAGCCGCCCTTCTTGATCGAGATGTTCAGCGAGGAGGGTGCGGCAGCGGCGCTCTGTGCACCCACGGCCAGGACGAGCCCGGCGGTGAGGAATGGCAGTAGCTTGCGCATAGTGGGTGTCGTGATCTCCCCGGCCGCCGGAATTGATGCGCATTGACGCAAGCTGCGCGTAAGTCGTCTGTAATCAAACGGTTGCGCGGGCTCTGCCTCGCGCTGCCGGAGACGAGCGAACGCCTGAGCCACGGCGCGCCGACGTTCTTCGTCCAGGAGAAGAAGGCGTTCCTGATGGTCCTGGACGACCATCACGGCGACGGGATCTTCGGGGTCTGGTGCGCGGCCCCGCCCGGCAACCAGGAGCTCCTGATCCAGGCCGATCCTGAGCGATTCTTCCGGCCGCCGTACGTCGGTCACCGCGGCTGGCTCGGTGTCCGCCTCGACCGCGCGCTCGACTGGGACGAGGTCGCGGGGATCGTCGAGGACGCCTGGGCGACGGTCGCGCCGCCGAAGCTGCTCGCTCGCCTCGCTCCAGGGTGACGCTCGCTACGCCGCGGTGCGTTCCGCGACGAACTCGCGGACGCTCGCGATCACCCAGTCGAGCATCTCCGGGGTCAGGCCGGGATAGACGCCGAGCCAGAACGTCCCGTTCATCACCTGGTCGGCGGTCTTCAGGTCGCCGACGACGCGGTGCGGGATCCCGGCGTACGCCGGCTGGCGGAGCAGGTTGCCGCCGAAGAGCAGGCGCGTGTGGATCTTGCGCGCCTCGAGGTGGTCGATCAGCTCCGGCCGCGTAAACGGCGCGTCCTCCTTCACGGTCAGCGCGAAGCCGAACCAGCTCGGGTCGGAGTTCGGCGTCGGCCGCGGCAGGACGAAGCAGTCGAGGTCGGCGAGGCTGTCGTGGAGGCGCCGCCAGTTGTCCTTGCGCGCCTGGATGAAGCCGTCGAGCTTGTCCAGCTGGGCGACGCCGACCGCCGCCTGCAGGTCGGTCGCCTTCAGGTTGTAGCCGATGTGCGTGTACGTGTACTTGTGGTCGTAGCCGTACGGCAGGTCGCCGAGCTGCCACGCGAACCGCTTCCCGCAGGTGTTCTCCTTGCCCGTCTCGCACCAGCAGTCGCGGCCCCAGTCGCGGAAGCTCTCGACGATCTTCTTCAGCGACGGCCGCTGCGTCGCCACGCAGCCGCCCTCGCCCATCGTGATGTGGTGGGCGGGATAGAAGCTCACCGTCGAGATGTCGCCGAAGCTGCCGGTCAGCTGCCCGTCGTAGCGGGCGCCGAGCGCGTCGCAGTTGTCCTCGGCGAGCCAGAGCCCGTGCTCGGCGCAGAACTCCTTCACCGGCCCGACCGCGAACGGGTTGCCGAGCGTGTGCGCCATGAAGACGGCGCGCGTCCGCGGCCCGAGCGCCGCCTCGAGCTGGTCGAGGACGACGTCGTAGGTGCCGAGCTCGACGTCCAGGAACACCGGCACGAGCCCGTTCTGGACGATCGCGTTCACCGTCGTCGGGAAGCCGGCAGCGACCGTGATCACCTCGTCCCCCGGCACGAGGCGCCGGTCCTTGAGCCGGTGGCTCGTCAGCGCGCTGATCGCGAGCAGGTTCGCCGAGGAGCCGCTGTTGCAGAGCATCGCGTGCCTGACGCCGAGAAACGCCGCGAACCGCTTCTCGAACTCGTCCGAGTAGGGGCCGTCGGTCAGCCAGAAGTCCAGCGACGCCTCGACGAGCAGCCGCAGCTCCGCGTCGTCGAACACCTTCCCCGACACGGGCACCGCCGACTCGCCCGGCACGAACGGCTTCGGGGCGAACGCCTCGGCGTGGTACTCGGCGACGAGCTCGGCGATGCGGCGTCGCAGGGTTTCTGCGGAGTCTGGGGCGTCGAGGGCCACGGGTGGGCGGCCATGGTATAGGCGCCCTCCGCCGAAACTCCTGCTTACAAGTCGCCGCTAGACTCGCCGCGAATTGTCGGCCCGCCGCGACACCGATCTGTTCACGAACCTGTTCGTCCTCGAGCTGGCGAACAACCACTGGGGCAGTCTCGACCGGGCGCTCAAGATCGTGCGCGACCACGGCACCGTCGTCCGGTACAACAACGTCCGGGCCGCGATCAAGCTCCAGTTCCGGGACGTCGACCACTTCATCCACCCGGAGTTCAAGGGCGCCCAGGACAACCGCTACATCCAGAAGACCGAGGCGACGAAGCTCGACCGCGAGGCGTTCGCGACGATCGTCAAGGCGATCCTCGACGTCGGCTGCATCCCGATGGCGACGCCGTTCGACGAGGCGTCCGTCGACCTCTGCGAGGAGCTCGACCTGCCGATCATCAAGATCGCCAGCTCGGACGCGAACGACTGGCCGCTGCTCGAGCGGATCGCCGCGACGAAGCGGCCCGTGATCGCCTCCTCCGGCGGTGCGAGCGAGAAGGACCTCGACGACATGGTCGTGTTCTTCGAGCGGCGCAACATTCCGCTCGCGATCAACCACTGCGTCTCGATCTACCCGTCCGAGGACGACGACCTCGAGCTGAACCAGATCGACTTCCTCGCCAGGCGCTACCCCGGGCACGTGATCGGCTTCTCCACCCACGAGTACCGCGACTGGCAGGCGTCGATGCTGGTCTCCTACGCGAAGGGCGCACGCACCTGGGAGCGGCACGTCGACATCGACGACGGCTCGGTGCCCGTGTCCCCCTACTGCTCGCTTCCCGCGCAGATCGACCAGTGGTTCAAGGCGTTCCACAAGGCGCGCGAGATCTGCGGCGGCTCCGGCGACGCGCGGCGCGTCCTGCCCAGGCGCGAGATCGAGTACCTCGACGCGCTCGTGCGCGGCGTCTATGCGAAGCGCGACCTCGAGCCCGGCTACGTGCTCTCGAAGCACTCCTTCCGCGACGACCTCTACCTGGCGATCCCGCTCCTGCGCGGCCAACTCTCCTGCCGCGAGGTGATGAACGGAGAACGGCTGGTTCGGCCGGTGGCGGCGAACCGCCCGCTGACGGTCGACGACATCGACGGCCCGTACAGCGAGAACCCGACGCTGCGGGAGTTGATCGCCAACCGCGGCCACGCGCCGACGGGCGAGCACGCTTGACCGACGAGCCGATCCCCGACTCGCCCTCGCGGCGGTCGATCGACGTCGTCATCCCCGCCTACAACGAGGAGGAGTGCCTGCCCGAGCTGGCGCGCCGGCTCGCCGCCGTGTTCGACGCCGAATCCGGCTACGTCTGGCGGGCGATCGTCGTCGAGAACGGCTCGGTCGACCGCACCTGGGAGATCCTGCGCGAGATCGCCGCTCAGGACGCGCGCTTCACGGCCGTCCGGCTCTCGCGCAACTTCCACATGGACGGCGGCCTGACCGCCGGGCTCGAGTACGCGACCGCCGACGCGGTCGTCTTCATGGCGGCCGACCTCCAGGACCCGCCCGAGGTCATCCCCCAGTTCGTCCGGCTCTGGGAGCAGGGCGTCGACAACGTCTACGGGCTCGTCACCGAGCGGCAGGGCACGAGCGCGCTGCGGCGCTTCAACTCGCAGGCGTTCTACTGGCTCGCGAACCGGCTGACGACCGGCCGGATGCCGCGCAACGTCAGCGACTTCCGGCTGATGGACCGGCGCCTCTACGAGACGCTGCGCGGGCTCGACGAGCGCAACCGCTTCATGCGTGGTCTCGTCGCCTGGGCCGGGTTCGAATCGGCGGGAGTGCCGGTGCCGCGGCCGCCGCGCCACGCCGGCGACTCAAAGGCGTACAGCCTGCCGGTGCTCGGTTTCGCGATGCGCGCGATCTTCGCGCACACGTACCTGCCTTTGCGCGTGATCACGGCGTTCGGGATCTTCGCCTCCTTCGCCTCCACGGTCGCCTTTGTCGTCCTCTTCGTGATCTGGGAGACCCAGGGCGTGCCGTTCGCAGGCTTCGGCAGCCTCGTCTCGCTCGGGCTGATGAGCTTCGGGATCCTGACGACGATGCTCGGCGTGATGGCCGAGTACCTGGGGCTGATCTACGAGGAGGTCAAGCGGCGCCCCAACTTCGTCGTCCGCGAGACCGTCGGCCTCCCGGCGCCGCCGCCGCGCCGGTGAGCGACGCCGCCGGGCTCCTGGGGCGCTCGCTCGACGGTCGCAGCCGCGTCCTCCTGCTCGGCGCCGGCGGCTGGTTCGGGGCGACGTTCCTCGACCTCGTCGCGCGCTCCGGATCGAATGCCGAGGTGCTGGCGCTGACGGGACGCCCGCGCACGATCGCGGTCGGCGGCACGGAGCGCGAGCTGCACGCGTGGGATTGGCGCCGGATCGCCGCCTTCGAGCCGACGCTCGTCGTCAACTGCGCCTTCCTGACGCGCGAGCAGCTGCCGCAGCTCGGCTACGACCGCTACGTGGCCGAGAACGTCCGCCTCAGTGGGCGCTTCCTGCGCACGCTTGCGCTGCCGTCCGTCACGGCTGCGGTGACCGTCTCGAGCGGCGCCGCGGTCGAGGCGATCGCCGGCGCGCCCGACGCGGAGACGAACCCGTACGGCTACCTGAAGTGGAGCGAGGAGACGGCGGCGCGCGCGCTCGCGGAGCGGTTCGCGCTCGCGCTCGTCGTCTGCCGCGCCTGGTCGGTCTCCGGCGAGCTGGTGCAGCGGCCGCGCGACTATGCGTTCTCCGACCTCGTGCTCCAGGCGCGGTCGGGCCGGATCGAGATCCGCGCGGCGCACGAGGTCTGGCGGCGCTACGTCTCCGTCCACGACCTGCTCGCGGTCTGCGCGGCGCTCGCGCTCGACGGCCGCTTCGAGACGGTCGACAGCGGCGGCCCGCTCGTCGAGCTGGGCGAGCTGGCGGCGACGATCGTGCGCGAGCTGGCACCGGGCGCGACGATCGAGCGGCCGGCGCCAGGCGGCTTTGAGGCCGACCGCTACCACTCGGACGACCGCACCTGGCAGGACGCCTGCACGCGGCTTCGCCACCAGCCGGCGTCGCTCGAGGAGCAGATCCACGCCGTCGCCGCGGGTCTCGCGGAGCCCGCCGCGTGAGGCGCCTGCTCGCCCGCCGGCCGCTCCGTTACCTTCTCGTCGGTGGCTGGAACACGCTCTTCGGGATCGGCCTCTTCACCGTTCTCTGGCTCGCCGCGGGCGACGCGCTCGGCTACGCCGCCGTGCTCGCGATCGCGCAGGTGATCGCGATCCTCCAGTCGCACGCGACCCAGCGGCTGCTCGTCTGGCGGACGCGCGGCGCGTACGCAGGCGAGCTCGGCCGCTTCTCGGTCGTCTACATCGCCTCCTATGGGCTGAACGTGGCGCTGCTCGCGGCCGCGGTGGACGGGCTCGGGCTGCCGGTGCTGCCGGTGCAGTGGGCGCTGACCGCGATCCTGCTCGTGCCGGTCTACTTCACGCAGCGCCGCTGGGCCTTCCGTCCCGCCGACGCCGTGGCACCGCGATGAGCGAATGCCCCGTCTGCGGCGCGCCCGGGGCGGTGGCGGCGCACGCCGTGCTGGCGCCGTTCGTCGCGGAGCTGACCGGCCTCGAGGTCGGCCGCGCGACCGACTACCTGGAGTGCCCGGACTGCGGGCTCGGCTTCTTCGGGCTCCGCTACGACGACGCGCAGGTGGAGCGGCTCTACGGCGCGTACCGCGGGCCGGAGTACGTGCGCGTGCGCCGCCGCTGGGAGCCGTGGTACCGCGAGGCGGTCAACGAGGCATACGAGCCGGGATCTGCAGGGGTGGCCGAGCGCGTCGCCTTCGAGTCGGAGCTGCTCGCCGAGGCGGGGCTGGAGCCGCCGCTCCGCTGCGCACTCGACTTCGGCGGCGATGCCGGCCAGTTCTTCCCGGATGTCGAGATCGGGCGGCGGCTCGTCGTCGACGTCTCCGAGCGGCCGCTGCTCGCCGGCGTCGAGCGGATCGAATCGCTCGCCGCGCTCCCCGAGGCGCCGGACCTGGTCGTGATCGCGCACGTGCTCGAGCACCTGAGCGAGCCGCGCCCGCTGCTGGCCGAGATCCGGGAGCGGATCGCCCCGGGCGGGACGCTCTACGTCGAGGTGCCGCTCGACCGGCCGCGCGTGCGCCGCTGGCACGCCCGCCCCGGCTACCGGCGCTGGCTCGCGCTCATCGCGCGGCGGCGGCCGCTCTTCGTCCTCTGCGACTTCGCAGGCGGCGTCGCCCGGCAGTTCGGGCGCCGGATCCCGCGCCTCGCGGTCGTCAAGGAGTCGGAGCACCTCAACTGCTTCGACCGCCGCTCGCTGCGGCGGCTGCTCGAGTCGGCGGGCTTCGAGGTGCGCGCCGAGCGGGCCGACCCGAACGCGCGCACCGGCGGCTTGCGCCTGGGCAAGCTTGGCATGGCGGCGGTGGCGCCGGCGTGAAGGCGTCCGACTACATCGCGCGCCGGCTCGCCCACTGGGGCCTCGACACGTGCTTCGCCGTCACCGGCGGCGGCGCGATGCACCTGAACGACTCGTTCGGCGTCGAGCCGGCGATCCGCGTCCGCTACATGCACCACGAGCAGGCGTGCTCGATGGCGGCCGAGGCGTACGGGCGTGTCACCGGCCGCCCGGCGGTGCTCAACGTCACGACCGGCCCCGGCGGGCTGAACGCGTTCAACGGCGTCTTCGGCGCGTTCACCGACTCGACGCCGATGGTCGTGATCGGCGGCCAGTCGCGGCGCGACACGATGTCGTCG
>DASZYW010000133.1:0-1842 GCA_035545195.1 Gaiellaceae bacterium | reverse complement strand
GCACTGGAGCGCCCGGACTCCCGAGGAGCTACGCGCCGCGGTCGAGGAGATCGCCGAAGTCGACCTCGACGCGTGGCGGCCGCTCGCCCGCGAGACCGCGCAGCGCGCGATCGCCCCCGTGACGGCGGACGCGGTGGAGGCCTTCCTGTGATCCGGGCGCTCGCGCTCGACTTCGACGGCGTCGTCGTGGAGTCGGTGGAGCTGAAGAACCGCGCCTTCGGCGAGCTGTTCCGGGAGACGCACCCGGACAAGGTCGAGGCGGTGATCGCGCTCCACAAGGCGAACATGGGCGTCTCGCGCTACGAGAAGTTCCCGCGCATCTATGCGGAGGTGCTCGGCGAGCCGTTCCCCGAGGGCGAGTCGGAGCGGCTCGACCGCGCGCTGACGGCGCTCGTCTACGAGGGCGTCGTCGCGTGCGAGTTCGTGCCCGGCGCGCGGGAGCTGATCGAGCGGCGGAGCCGCGAGGTTCCCGTCTTCGTCGCGTCGGCGACGCCGGAGGAGGAGGTGCGCAGCCTCGTCGAGGCGCGCGGCCTCGCCCCGTTCGTCACCGCCGCGTACGGCTCGCCGGCGCGGAAGGCGGACAGCCTGAGGCGGATCGCCGCGGAGGCGGGGTGCGCGACGGCGGACGTCCTCTTCGTCGGCGACACGACGAGCGACCAGCGTGCCGCGCGCGAGGCGGGCGTCGTCTTCGTCGGCCGCGTGCCGGCCGGAGAGGCGTCGCCGTTCGAGCCCGAGGACGGCGTGCGCACCGTCGCCGACCTTGCGGAGCTGGACGCGCTCTGGGACGAACTCGTACGCATTTCGTGACACTTGGTGTCAGACACCCGGCCGTGGCCGGAAAGGACGCGAGGTCGCGCGGCGTCGGCGCGTGCGCGATCGCGGGACATGTCCCGGTGTCAGACACCGTCACGAGGGTGTGCCGGCTTCGCAACGGAGTGGCGAGGCGCTCCACTAGAGTGGCCGCGCCATGAGGATCCTCGTCACGGGCGCCGCGGGCGCGGTCGGGAGCTACGTCCCGAAGGTCTTCGCGGACGACGAGCTCGTCCTCACCGACAAGCGCGGCGACTTCCGCTTCCTCGACGTGCGCGACCTCGACGCGGTCGCCGCGACCGTCGCCGACGTGAAGCCCGACGTCGTCCTCCACCTCGCCGCCGCCACCGACGTCGACAAGTGCGAGCGCGACACCGACTACGCGTTCTCGAACAACGCGATCGGGACGCAGGCCGTCGCCCTCGCCTGCCGCGACGCAGGCTGCGAGCTCGTCTACATCTCCACGGCGGGCGTCTTCTGGGGCGACAAGCCCGAGCCGTACACGGAGTTCGACGAGCCGCGCCCCGCCAACGTCTACGGCGTCTCGAAGCTCTTCGGTGAGCGGATCGTCGAGTCGCTCTGCGACCGCTACTTCATCGTCCGCGCCGGCTGGATGGTCGGCGGCGGCGTCCTCGACCGGAAGTTCGTCGGGAAGATCTCGGAGCAGTTGCGCGGCGGCGCGACCCACCTGAAGGCGGTCGACGACAAGTTCGGCAGCCCCACCTACGCCCCCGACCTGCTGCGCGCGATCCAGCGCCTGCTCGGGACCGGCTGGCACGGCCTCTACCACAGCGTCAACAAGGGCACCTGCACCCGCCACGACGTCGCGGTCGAGCTCGCCAAGATCCTCGGCCGGGAGGACGTCGAGATCGAACGCGTCTCCTCGGCGGAGTTCCCGCTGCCCGCGCCGCGCGCGCGCTCGGAGGCGATGCGGAACTACCGGCTCGAGCTCGTCGGCCTCGACGAGGCGCCGCCCTGGCAGGAGGCGCTGCACGAGTACGTCACGACCGAGCTGGTCGCGGCGCTCGAGCT
>DASZYW010000132.1:0-9018 GCA_035545195.1 Gaiellaceae bacterium | reverse complement strand
CGTCGAACGGCGACTTCGCCTTCAAGACGTACGTCACGACGCCGGGGCCGGTCGTGACGGTCTCGGGCACTCCTGTGCCCGCGACGCAGAACAACGGCGTCGTCCTCGAGCCCGGGCTGACGCTGACCGACAGCAGCAGCGCGACGATCGCCTCGGCGACGGTGAAGATCACGAGCGGGGACGACACGTCCAGCGACTTCATCGGCGAGGACACGACCGGGACCTCGATCACCCCCAACTACTCGATGGCGCTCGGCCAGCTGACCCTGACCGGGCCCGACACGGTGGCGAACTTCCAGCAGGTCCTGCGCACGGTCCTGTTCGGCAGCGGCAGCCCGACGACCGACCCCCGCACCATCACCTGGACCGTGGACGACGGCACCTACACGTCCTCGCCGGCGACGACGACCGTGGACTACACGGCTCCGACGATTCCGGGCGCGCCGACCGACGTCAGCGCGACGCCGGGCGACGGATACGCGGTGGTGAGCTTCACCGCGCCCGACGACGGCGGCGACCCGATCCAGAGCTACGTCGCGACCTCGTCCCCCGGCGGAATCACCGGCTCCGGCCCAGGCCCGGTCTACGTCTTCGGCCTGACGAACGGCGTGCCGTACACGTTCACCGTCGTCGCCCACAACCAGATCGGAGACGGGCCCGCGTCGGAGGCGTCGAACCAGGTCACGCCGGCCGGCGCGCCGGGCGCTCCGACAAACGTCTCGGCCGTGGCCGGCGACAGCAGCGCCGTCGTGTCGTTCGACCCGCCGGCGTCGGACGGCGGCTCGCCGATCCTCGGCTACGACGTCCTCGTCAGCGGCGAAGAGAGCCCCCGGACGGTCGCGGGAAGCCCCGCGACGATCACCGGACTGACGAACGGGACGAGCTACACGTTCACCGTCGCGGCGTTCAACAGCGTCGAGCCGGGGCCGATGTCGGAGTCGTCGAACGCGGTCGTGCCGGCGCCGACTCCGCCCGCTCTCGTCGCGACCGTGCCGGGGGCGCCGACCGGCGTCAGCGCGACCGCCGGCGACGGCAGCGCGACCGTCGGCTTCCTCCCGCCGGCGGACGACGGCGGCTCGGCGATCCTCGGCTACACGGTCACGGCCTCGCCCGGCGGCGCGACCGCCACAGGCTCCGGGAGCCCGATCGTCGTCACCGGCCTGAAGAACGGCACGCCGTACACGTTCACGGTCACCGCGGCCAACGTCGTCGGCGCAGGCGCCAGGTCCTCCGCCTCCAGCGCCGTCACGCCGCTGGCGCTGCCCGGCGCGCCCACGGGAGTCTCGGCCGTCCGCGGAGACAGGAGCGCGGAGGTCAGCTTCACGCCGCCCGCTTCGACCGGCGGCAGCGCGATCGGCTCCTACACCGTCACCGCCTCCCCCGGCGGCGCCACCGCCAGCGGGATCGCAGGCCCGCTCCTCGTCACCGGGCTGAAGAACGGCACGCCGTACACGTTCACGGTGACGGCCACCAACGCGCGCGGAACCGGCCCCTCCTCCACGCCGTCCGCCGAGGTGACCCCGGCCGGGCAGCCTGCCGCGCCGACCGGCCTCGTCGCCTTCCCCGGCCGCGGCTCGGCGACCGTCGGCTTCGTCGCGCCGGACCCGAACGGGAGCCCGATCTCCGGCTACACCGTCACCGCGTCGCCGGGCAACATCACCGCGAGCGGTCCAGCGAGCCCGGTCGTCGTCACCGGGCTGAAGAACGGCGTCTCCTACACGTTCACCGTCACGGCGACGAACGGCGTCGGCACGAGCAAGAGCTCCGCTGCCTCCGCCCCGGTCGTGCCGTTCGGACTGCCCGGGGCACCGACCGGCGTCTCCGCGAGCCCCGGCAACGGCCGCGCCCTCGTCTCCTTCACGGCGCCGGACGACGGCGGCAGCCGCATCACCTCGTACACGGTCGCCGCCTCGGGCGGCGGGCCCGCCGCCACCGGCGCGTCGAGCCCGATCAGCGTCTCCGGGCTCACGAACGGGACCGCGTACCGCTTCACCGTCGTCGCGACGAACGCCTCCGGTGACGGACCGGCGTCGCGCGCCTCCGACCCGGTCGTCCCGGCCGGGCGGCCGCTGCCTCCGACCGGCGTCAGCGCGACGGCCCGGCCGGGCTCGGCGACCGTCAGCTTCGACAGCGCCGACGACAACGGCAGCCCGGTCACCCTCTACACGGCGACCGCGTCGCCGGGCGGGGCCAGCGCGAGCGGGACCGGCAGCCCCCTGACGATCACGGGGCTCGACCCGACCACCGCCTACACCTTCACCGTGACGGCGACGAACGCCGTCGGGACGAGCGACCCCTCCGCGGCGTCGGGCGCCGTCACGCCGACCGCGACCACGGACACGACCACGACCGACACGACCACCACGGACACGACGACGACCGACACGACGGCGACCGACACGACCGCCACGGACACGACCGCCACGGACACCACCAGCACGGACACGACGGCGACCGACACGACGGCGACCGAACCGCTCGACACGACGACCACCACCAAGGTCGGCACGGACACGCCGATTCGCATCCTGCTCAGGGGCCTCAGCGGCATCCACGCCTTCATCTCGGGCAGCCACATGAAGCCGGGCTCGCACATCACGGTGTGGGCGCACTCGACACCCGTCCTGCTCGGCACGGCGACGGTCGGCCCCGACGGGAGCTTCTCGTCCTCCTTCCAGCTGCCGGACACCCTGGAGCCGGGCGCGCACGAGATCGTCGTGAACGTCGTCCAGCAGGACGGCACGCTCGCGAGCTGGGACGAGCCCTTCACCATCGCCGAGGGCGGCATCCTCGGCACGGTCGGCGCGGTGCCGAAGGGCATCCTCGCCAAGCTGCCGGTGTACAAGGTCACCGACCACGTCCGGTCGACGCTCACGACCGCGACCGCGGCCGTCGCTGCGGTCGGCGCTGCGATCGCGGCGCTCGGCGCGGGCATCGGCGGGATGGGGCTCGGCGGGATCGGCGGCGGCGGCGGCTTCGGCGGCGGAGGCGGCGGCTCGAGCGCGGTGGCCGCGCGGCGCCGTGAGGCGATCGCCGGGAGCAGCAGCTCGGGCTCGGGCTCGAGCGGCAGCGGCTCCGGCGACGGTGGTCCCGACACCTCCGGCCTCGTCGGCATCGAGACCGAGCGGCTGTTCGCCGGCGACGAGCATCAGGCGGACGGCGACCGCTCCGGAACGTGGCGGTGGAGCGCCACCGCGATGGTCGACCGTTGGAGCACCACCGCCCCCGCCGACATCGCGCGCGTCTCGCCGATGCTCGCCCGCGTCGCGGTCGACGGCGAGTACCTGCGGGCGATGCTCGGAAGCGCCTGGCTGTTCCTGCTTCCCCCGGCCCTCCTGCTCGGGCTCGCCGCCGGCTACGACACGGGCGGTGCGGCCGTCCCGCCGACGCTCGGGCTCTTCCTCGCGATCATGGGCCTCAGCGTGCTCGACTCGCTGCTCGGGCTGGCCGCCGCCGCCGGCTTCGCCGCGTACGTCGTCGCCGCGGGCGGCCTCCAGAGCGCGGCGTGCGTCCGCGAGCTGCTCGCGATCGGGCTCGTGTGGTTCTCGCTGCCGCTCGGCGCCGCCGCCGCCCGGCCGCTCCGCCGCCGCCTCCACCTGCACCTCGAGGGGCTGTGGGAGCGCGCGGCCGACGTCGTCATCGGCGGCCTGTTCGCCGCCTGGATCATCTTCCAGATGCTCGGCGCGCTCTCCGGGCTGATCGGCTACGCGATCCCGGTCTCCCAGCACGCCTACGCCGTCTCGCTCGCCGCGGTCGGGCTCGTCGCGATGAGGATCGGGCTCGAGACGATCGCCGTCCACGAGTACCCGCAGCGGCTCGAGGCGGTCCGCTTCGAGGGCGAGTTCGAGTCCGGCCTCGTCCAGACGCTCGTCTCCCGCGTCTTCTCGATCACGCTGTTCGTCTTCTTCGCGCTCCCCTACATGGGCAACACGTGGGCCCTCTACGTGGGGACCGTGGTCTGCTTCTCGCCGATCCTGCTCGACCCGATCGCGCACCGCCTGCCGAAGAGCCGCCTCGTCGGCTCGCTGCTGCCGAACGGCCTGCTCAAGTGGGCCTACGTCATCTTCAGCGGGCTGCTCGCGGCGAAGCTGCTCTCCCACTGGGTCAGCGACCCGATCGAGTCGATCCGCCTCGGCTTCCTGCTCCTTCCCGTTCCGTTCCTGGTCATGACGCTGCTCTTCTACTTCGCCGCGGAGCCCGAGGGCGACACGGCGCGGTTCTCCTCACGGTTCGCCGCTTCCTGGGCAGGGCGGCTGGCCGGGCTCGCGCTCGTCCTTGCCTGCGTCTACGCCTCTGTCTAGGAGAGAGTGACCCCATGTCCGACCCCACGCTGATGCAGCGCTTCCGTTACTGGTTCGACAACACGATGTCCCGCGGCACCCCGGCCATGATCGCGTGGCTCGGAGTCCTGACTGCGATCATCATCGCGGTCTTCTCCGTGGTGATCATCGCCACGTCGCTGACGCCGACCGACGGCGGCAAGCGGCCCGACGTCTGGCACCAGATCTACGACACCGCCACGACCGCCCTCAGCTTCGACGCGTTCGACGGCACGAGCTGGTGGTGGGTCCTGACGATGTTCCTGCTCGGACTCGCCGGTCTCTTCATCGTCAGCACCTTCGTCGGCCTGCTCGTCACCGGCTTCGAGACGAAGATGGACGAGCTGCGGGCCGGGCGCTCGCTCGTGCTCGAGAACGGACACACGCTCATCCTCGGCTGGTCCGAGGCGGTGCACACGATCGTCAGCGAGCTCGTGATCGCGAACGAGAGCGAGCGGCGCAGCGCGGTCGTGGTCCTCGCCGACCGCGAGCGGCCGGAGATGGAGGAGGAGCTCCGCGGCAAGGTCGGCGACACCGGCAGCACGCGCGTCGTCTGCCGGAGCGGCAGCCCGATCGACCCCGCCGACATCGCGATCGCCAACCCGGACGGCGCCCGCTCGATCATCGTCCTCGCCAGCGACGCCGACGATCCGGACGCCGAGACGATCAAGACGCTCCTGGCGCTCGTCCACGGCCCCGACCGGAAGAAGTCGAAGTACCACATCGTCGCGGAGATCGAGGACGAGAAGAACCTCGAGGTGGCGCGCATCGCGGGCGGCGACGAGGTGACGCTGGTCTCGAAGGCGAAGACGATCTCGCGGCTGATGGTGCACGCGTCCCGCCAGTCCGGCATCGCGCTCGCGTACACCGAGCTCTTCGACTTCGGCGGCGACGAGATCTACTTCCGCGAGGATCCCGCGCTCGTCGGCAAGACCTACGGCGACGCGCTGTTCGCCTACGAGGACTGCAGCGTGATCGGCATCGCGTCGGGCGGCAAGACGAAGCTCAACCCGCCGGCCGTGACGCCGATCGGCGCCGGCGACGCGGTCGTCGCGGTCGCGACCGACGACAGCGTGCTCATGAACGCGTCGCCGCTCGCAGGCCAGGTCGACACGTCGGTGCTCGCGGCGGCCAACGGGTCGACGCCGCCGACGAGCAAGGTGCTGATGCTCGGCTGGAACGCGCGGGCGCACATCCTGCTCGACGAGCTGGACTCGTACTCCCAGCCCGGCTCCTCCGTCTCGGTGATCGCCGACGCGGACGAGGCGAAGGAGGCGCTCTCCGAGAACGGGCACTACGCGAACCTCGCCGTCGAGCTGCGCGCGGGCGACATCACCGACCGCCAGCTGCTCGACGCGATCGATCTGCCCTCCTACGACTCGATGCTGCTCCTGAGCGAGTCGGATGGCGACGGCGACCCGCAGCGCGCGGACGCACGCACGCTCGTGACGCTCCTCCACCTCCGCGACATCGAGGGGAAGACCGGCCACCGCGTGCCGATCGTGAGCGAGATGCTCGACGACCGGAACCGCGAGCTGGCGCAGGTCACGAAGGTCGACGACGTGATCGTCAGCGAGAAGATCGTCAGCCTGATCCTCGCCCAGGTCTCGCAGAACCCGGCGCTCGGGCCGCTGTTCGAGGACCTGCTCGGCGCCGAGGGCTCGGAGCTCCACGTCAAGCCGGTGGAGCGCTACGTCACCGGCGAGGCGTCGTTCGCGTCGATCGTCGAGGCCGCGAAGCGGCTGGGCGAGACCGCGATCGGCTACCGCTCGCACGAGCTGCGCGACGACCCGTCGAAGAGCTTCGGCGTGACCGTGAACCCGCCGAAGAGCACTCGCTTCGCGGGCGCCGCGGGCGACCGGGTGATCCTCCTCGCCGAGGACGAGTAGCGAACGACTCGGGGTGGGCGCCTGGACGGGCGCCCGCCCCACGAGTGGGCCGTGAAGGATTCGAACCTTCGACCTTGGGATTAAGAGTCCCCTGCTCTACCAACTGAGCTAACGGCCCTTGAAGACGGGTATCGAGCGGGCGCCATTGTAGCCTCGTGTCCGTGAAGGTCCTGTCGGTCGTCGGCAACCGCCCCCAGTTCATCAAGTCGGGGCCGGTCTCGGTCGCCCTGCGCGAGGCGGGCATCGACGAGGTCGTCCTCCACACCGGCCAGCACTGGGATCCGGAGCTGTCCGACGTCTTCTTCCAGGAGCTCGGCCTGCCGGAGCCGCAGTACCGGCTCGACCTCCACACCTCCGACCCGGAGGCGATGCGCCCGGGCATCGCGGCCGCGCTCGCCGAGCAGCGCCCGGACTGGACGCTCGTCTACGGCGACACGAACTCGACCCTCGCGGGCGCGAAGGCCTCGACCGGTGCGCACGTCCCGCTCGCGCACGTCGAGGCGGGCCTGCGCAGCGGCGACTGGTCGATGCCGGAGGAGTGGAACCGCGTCGCCGTCGACCGCGTCGCGACGCTGCTCCTCTGCCCCGACGAGCGCTCCCGCGAGACGCTCCGCGGCGAGGCCGTGCCCGGCCGGATCGAGGTGGTCGGCGACGTGATGGCGGACGCCTGCTTCCGGCTGGCTCCGATCGCGCGGGAGCGCTCGAGCGTCCTGCGCCGACACGAGCTCGAGCCGGGCGGCTACGTCGTCGCGACGATCCACCGCGAGGCGAACGTCCGCCCGGAGCGGCTGGCGCGGATCATGGACGGGCTCGGGCGGACCGGCGAGCGCGTGCTCTTCCCCGCGCACCCGCGCACGCGCGCAGCGCTCGCCGCGACACCCGCGAACGTCGAGGTGCTCTCCCCGCTCGGCTATCTCGACATGGCGGCGCTCGTCTCCCAGGCGCGCGTGCTCGTCACCGACTCCGGCGGACTGCAGAAGGAGGCGTACTGGTACGGCGTCCCGTGCGTGACCGCGCGGCCCTCGACGGAGTGGATCGACACGGTCGAGGTCGGCGCGAACGTGCTGGTCGACGACGATCCGGAAGCGATCGCAGCGGCGACCGCGAATGCCCGGATGCCGGACGAGCGGCCGCCTCTCTACGGTGACGGCGATGCCTCCTCCCGGGTCGCAGCTAGCCTTGCCGCGGCATGACTGAGGGCACCTCGTACGACGTCGCGGTCGTCGGCGCCGGCTATGTCGGGCTGCCGCTCGCGACCACGTTCGCCGAGTCCGGCTGCCGCGTCCTCGTGGTGGACGTCGTCCCGCGCGTGGTCGAGGCGATCAACCGCGGCGAGAGCCACATCGAGGACGTCAGCTCGGAGCGCTTCGCCCCGCTCGTCGAGCAGGGGCTCGTCCACGCGACCACCGACTACGAGGAGCTGCGCGACGCGGAGGCGATCCTGATCGCGCTGCCGACGCCGCTCTCCCGCCAGCGCGAGCCCGACCTCTCGATCGTCGAGGCGGCCACGCGCAGCGTCGCGAAGGTGCTCCGCGAGGGGCAGGTGGTCGTGCTCGAGTCGACGACCTGGCCGGGGACGGCGCGCGAGGTGCTGCAGCCGATCCTCGAGCAGGCGACCGGACTGACCGTCGGCGAGGGCTTCTTCCTCGCGATGTCGCCGGAGCGCGTCGACCCGGGCCGCGAGGACTGGACGACGAAGACGACGCCGAAGGTGCTCGGCGGGATCACGCCGGAGTGCACCAAGCGCGCCGCCGCCGTCTACCGCAAGGCGATCGACACCGTGCACGAGGTCTCGACGCCCGAGGCGGCCGAGCTGACGAAGCTGCTCGAGAACATCTTTCGCGCCGTCAACATCGCGCTCGTCAACGAGCTCGCCGTGCTCTGCGACCGGATGGGGATCGACATCTGGGAGGTGATCGACGCCGCCTCGACGAAGCCGTTCGGCTACATGCGCTTCAGCCCCGGCCCCGGCCTCGGCGGCCACTGCATCCCGATCGACCCCTTCTACCTCACCTGGAAGGCGCGTGAGTTCGGCTTCTACACCGAGTTCATCGAGCTCGCCGGCAAGGTCAACGAGGAGATGCCGTACTTCTGCCGCTCGCTCGTCTCGCAGGCGCTCAACCACCACTCGCAGAAGGCGATGAAGGGCTCGAAGATCCTCGTGCTCGGCGTCGCCTACAAGCCCGACATCTCGGACATGCGCGAGTCGCCGGCGCTGAAGATCATCTCGCTGCTCGAGAAGGCCGGCGCCGATGTCGCCTACCACGATCCCTACGTCGCGAGCTTCTCGGAGCACGGCCTCGAGATGAGCTCGGTGCCGCTCGAGCCCGCCGCCTACGACTGCGTCGTCGTCGTCACCGACCACCACTCGGTCGACTACGACCGGCTCGTCGACGACGCCGCGCTCGTGGTCGACCTGCGCAACGCCACGGGGGAGAAGGGCACCGCCGCGGCGAACGTGTTCAAGCTGTGACGGAGAGGCTCCGCGTCGGACAGGTCGGCCTCGGCTACTGGGGCCGGAACCTCGTCCGCAACTTCGACGACCTGACCGACCTGCTCGCGATCTGCGACGCGGACGAGACGCTGCTCGCCGACTTCGCGCACCGCTTCCCGAACGCGCGGGCGACCGCCGACTTCGACGAGCTGCTCGACTCCGACATCGAGGCGGTCGTGATCGCGACGCCGGTGCCCTCGCACTACCCGCTCGCGAAGCGGGCACTCGAGGCGGGCAAGCACGTCTTCGTGGAGAAGCCCCCGGCGATGCGTCTCGCCGAGATGCAGGAGCTCGTGACGATCGCCGAGGCCGGCGG
>DASZYW010000131.1:0-20937 GCA_035545195.1 Gaiellaceae bacterium | reverse complement strand
AGGCCGCCGACGCGACGGCGACCCCGACGGCGAGCGCCAGCGCGACCGCGCTAGCGAAGCGGCTCGCCCGACTCCGCATCGAAGAAGTGCATCTTCGCGACGTCGACCGCGATCGGCACGGTCTCGGTCAGGCGCATCTGGACGTGCGCCGGGAACTGGGCGACGAGGTTCGGCCGCGAGCCGCCGACGCCGGCGCCCGCCTCCGCCTCGACGTCGTGGTCGACGTGCTGCCCCTCGGTGACCGCCTCGGCCTCGACGTGGAAGTAGACCATCGACTCGCCGCCGAGCGCCTCCACGAGCTCGACGCGCCCGTCGACCGTCGGCAGGTCCGGGCGCTCGCCCGCGGGATGGAGGAACTGGCTGCGGACGCCGCCGATCACCGTGCCGCCGTTGCGGCCGCGCAGGCCCGGGTACGCCTTCAGCGCCTCGTCCGGGACCGGGAGCGTGTGGCCCGCGAGCTCGATCGTCACCTCGCCGTTGACGCTGACCGGCGTCTCGAGCAGGTTCATCGGCGGGGTGCCGATGAAGCCGGCGACGAACAGGTTCGCGGGCGTGTCGTAGAGCGTCTGCGGCTCGGCGACCTGCTGCAGGACGCCGTTGCGCATCACCGCGACGCGGTCGCCCATCGTCATCGCCTCGACCTGGTCGTGGGTGACGTAGATCGTCGTCGTGCCGAGGTCGTGCTGCAGCTTCGCGATGTCCGCGCGCATCTGGACGCGCAGCTTCGCGTCGAGGTTGGAGAGCGGCTCGTCCATCAGGAAGACCTGCGGCTGGCGGACGATCGCGCGGCCCATCGCGACGCGCTGCCGCTGCCCGCCGGAGAGCTGCTTCGGCTTCCGGTCGAGGAACTGCGTCAGGTCGAGCATCTCCGCCGCCCAGCTGACGCGCCGGTGGATCTCCTCCTTCGCCTCCCGGCGCAGGCGCAGCCCGAAGGCGATGTTCTCGTAGACCGAGAGGTGCGGGTAGAGCGCGTAGTTCTGGAAGACCATCGCGACGTCGCGCTCCTTCGGCGTCAGCGTGTTGACGACGCGCTCGCCGATGAAGAGCTCCCCGTCGCTGATCTCCTCGAGGCCGGCGACCATCCGCAGCGCGGTGGTCTTGCCGCAGCCGGAGGGGCCGACGAGGACGAGGAACTCGCCGTCCCGGATCTCGAGCGAGAGGTCGTGGACGGCGTGGAAGCCGTTCTCGTAGACCTTGTCGACCTCGTTGAAGACGACGTCAGCCATCAGGTGATCCTCCAGACGTGAAACGCGGGGCCGTCGGCGGGCAGGACGCCGTCGCGGGCGTCCTCGCCGTAGAGCGTGTCGAGCCCGGAGAAGGGCACGACGATCGGGTCGTGCGGCGCGCGGGCCGCGAGGCAGAGCAGGCGCTCCGACGCCGACTCGCGCAGATACGCGATCGCGTCGTCGGAGACGTGGACGTAGCGGATGCCGCCGCGGGCGAGCGCGTCGCTCGAGCGGCGCAGGGCGATCAGGGCGCGGTACCCCTCGACGAGGGCGCCGTCCCAGGTGTCGATCCGGTCCCAGGGCATCGTGCGGCGCGCGTCCTCGCCCCAGTCGCCCTCGAGCCCGATCTCGTCGCCGGCGAAGAGCATGGGCACGCCGGGCGTCGTCATCTGCAGGCCGACGCCGACGAGCTGGCGGTCGCGCGAGCCGGCGACGGTGCGGAAGCGCGCCACGTCGTGGCTGTCGAGCAGCGCCCACGAGTGGAGGACGTTCTGCCACGGCAGGCCGCTGCGGAAGGTGCGCATCGTCTCGACGGTCTCGGCGCCGCCGCGGTGGGCGAGCTCGACCGGGAGCGCCCAGAAGCCCTTGCGCAGCTCCTCCGGCAGGTCGGGCCGGCGGAGCCACGACCAGACGGGGCGCAGGAAGCCGGAGTAGTTCATCGAGCCGTGCCAGCCGTAGCCCTGCAGGTCGGGTCGGAAGTCGTGGCCGTGCTCCGCGATCAGGAGCCCGTCCTCGCGCTCGTCCTCGACGGCCTCGCGCGTCAGCCGGGCGATCTCGCGGTTGTGGTCGTAGCCTCGCCGCCGAGCGACCATGTTGGCGACGTCGATCCGCCAGCCGTCGAGCCCGCGCCGCAGCCAGCGCCGGGTGACGCCGTCCAGCAGCCGCCGGCGCAACTCCGCGTCGGCCCAGTTCAGCTTCGGCAGCGAGCGGACGCCGAGCCAGGTCTCGTAGCCGTGCGGGAGCGAGTCGTCGAAGTAGAAGAAGCCGCGCTCGGGCGCGCTCGCGTACGCCTGCGCGTCGCGGAACCAGTCGTGGCCGGCGCCGACGTGGTTGAGCGTCAGGTCGCCGACCACCTTGAGCCCGCGCGCGTGCGCCGCGGCGAGCAGCGAGTCGAGCGCCTCGTCGCCGCCGAGCAGCGGGTCGACGGCGTCGAACGTCGTGCAGTCGTAGCGGTGCGTGGAGCCGGCCGGGAAGATCGGCGTCAGGTAGACGACGTTCGCGCCGAGCCGGACGATGTGCTCCAGCCGCTGCTCGATCCCGGGGAGGTCGCCGCCGAACCACTCGCGCGACGTGTTCTTCGAGCGTCCCTCGGGCAGCGCGTCCCACGGCCGGGGCACCGCCCAGTCGGGCAGGTCGGCCGCGCTCGCGACGCCGGCCCGCGAAAAGCGGTCGGGGAAGATCTCGTAGACGACCGAGGAGAGGTGCCAGTCCGGGCCGCCCGGGTCGGTGGAGAGGACGAAGTCGTCAGCGTCGGCGACGTCGGTCGCGTGCGCGCCGAGCCCGTTCAGCCAGGCGTAGCCGTCCTCGCCGCGGTCGAGCAGCCAGCGGTAGCGAGCCGACTCGGCCTCGACCGGGAAGCTGGCGCGCCACCACGTCTCGCCGTCGCCCTCCTCGTCGCGCTCGGCCGCGAGCACGCGCGGCTCGCCGTCGCGGACGGTGCGCAGCAGCACGCGCTCCACCCCGGCCGCGACCGGGACGCGAACCCGCACCGTCGCCGTGCCGCCCGGCTCGTCGGGCCGCTCGAGCACGTACAGCTCCGAGCCGTCGTGATGCGGCAGCGCGAGCGCCGTGGCGCCCTCGACCTCCGAGCCGACCGCGCTCATCCCTTGACTGCGCCCTGCGCGAGCCCGCTGACGATGTAGCGCTGCAGCCAGGCGAAGAGGAGCGCGGCCGGCACCGCGGCGATCAGGCACGCGGCGCTGAACGGCCCCCAGAGCTGGCCGTAGTTGTTCTGGATGAAGCGCTGCATGCCGAACGCGAGCGTGAAGTGCTTGCTCGTCTGGAGGATGGCGCTCGCGATCGCGAACTCGTTCAGCGTCGCGATGAACGACCAGAGCCCGATCACGGCGAGGATCGGCAGCGCGAGCGGCAGCACGACTCCCCAGAAGATCTGCGCCGGGGTGGCGCCGTCGACGCGCGCCGACTCGTCCAGCTCCTTCGGGATCGAGTCGAGGAAGCCCTTCATCAGCCAGGTGTTCACTCCGAGCGCGCCGCCCAGGTAGACGAGGATGATCGCCGGATAGGTGTTCAGCCCGATCACGGGGAAGATCGAGCCGACGTTGAGGATGATCAGGTAGAGCGCCACGATCAGCAGCAGCGACGGGAACATCTGGATCAGGAGCAGCGAGAGCATCCCGAAGCGCCGGCCGCGGAAGCGGAAGCGGCTGAAGGCGTAGGCGGCGAGCGCGGAGAGGAGCACGGTGCAGATCGCGACGACGATCGCGACCAGGAGCGTGTTCGCGAGCCAGCGCAGGAAGGGCGCGTCGATGATGCTGCCGCTCGACGGATCCCTGACGTTGTCGTGCAGCAGGTGCCCGTAGTTGTGCAGCGTGAACTGCGTCGGCAGGTAGCTCGTGCCCGAGATCGACTGCGAGGCGTCGAACGACGCGGAGGCGACGAACCAGATCGGGAAGAGCGCGACGAGGCAGCCGACGATCCCGACGACGTGGCGCCACCACGTCTCGGCCAGCTTCGGCCGCCTGCGCACCGGCTTCTCGACCGCGATCGGCGTGGCCGCGGCGACGTCGAACGTGCTCACAGGACCTCCTCCAGGACGCGCGTCTTCGCAAAGCCTGCCGTCGAGAGCGCGGCCGTGACCAGGAAGATGATGATCGTGATCGCCGAGGCGAGGCCGTAGTTGTTCCCCAGCCCCGACCCGATCGCGAGCTTGTACGTGTAGCTGATCAGGATGTCCGTCGCGCCGGCGATCCCGCCACCGTTCGTGAACGTCGGCCCGCCGTTCGTGAGCAGGTAGATGTTGTTGAAGTTGTTGAAGTTGAATGCGAAGGACGCGATCAGCAGCGGCCCGACCGCGACGAGCAGCAGCGGCAGGGTCACGCGCCGGAAGATCTGGAGCGGCCCGCCGCCGTCGACGCGCGCCGCCTCGACGAGCTCCTCCGGGATCGCCTGCAGCGCGCCCATCGAGACGACGAAGAAGTAGGGCACCGTCAGCCAGGTGCTGACGAGGATGCAGGAGACGCGCGCCCAGTTGGCGTCGAAGAGCCAGGGGACGCTGAGGTGGAAGACCCGGTTGACGACGCCGAACTGGTCGTTGAGGAGCCCGCCCCAGACGAGCAGCGAGAGGAAGCCAGGCACCGCCCACGGGATGATCAGGATCGAGCGGTAGAGCTTCTGCAGGCGCATGCCGCGCTTGTCGAGCGCGATCGCCAGGAAGAGCCCGATCGCGAACGAGAAGAAGACGGTGCCTGCGGCGAAGACGAACGTCCAGATGAAGACGCGGATGAACGGCGAGCGGACGGTCTGGCTGTGGATGATCGCGGAGAAGTTGGCGGTCCCGACCCCGGTCTTCCAGCCGGGCAGGAGCACGTCCGAGCCGTGGACGAACTCGCCCTTCTTGTTGTCGCGGTAGACGGCGCCGTCGGCGATGCGGACGAAGACGTCGCGCTTCGCCTCGTAGCGGAGCGTCGGCTGGAGCTCGACCGCCGTCGTCGTCGACTGCGGCCTGACTCCGGCCGCGCCGAGCGGGACGATGAAGGTCTGGAGCTGCTTGTCGACGTTGAAGAGCGCGATCCCGCTCAGCAGCGTGTAGCCCTTCGCCGCCGTGATCGCGCCGCCGCTGACCGTGACGATGCCCGGCCCGAGCGGCGTCAGCGCCTTCTGCGTGCCGACGTAGAGCTTGTGCGAGACGTCGTCCCGCAGGATCAGGACGAGGTGATGCGACGAGTCGCGGGCGATCGCCATCGTGTACGTCCGCCCGTTCGCGGGCGCCTCGAGCGAGGTGATCTCGATCTGCTTGATCGCCTGCGCCTTCGTCAGGATGTGGCCGGTGGAGTAGTTCGTGAAGGCGACGTCGATCGTGTAGATGATCGGGATCACCTGGAAGCAGCAGAGCAGGAAGATCCCAGGGACGAGGAACTTCGCCGGCAGCGACCAGCGCTGCGGAGTCATGAACACGAAGTCGATCAGCCCCGTGACGAGCGCGAGAACGGCGACGGCCACCCAGTGGTGGCGCGTGATCAGGACGTAGAGCGCCCAGATCGAGAGCGCGTTCGAGGCCGAGAGGAGCATGATCTTCACCACGTATCCGGTGGTGCCGGAGAAGGCGGAGATCAGGCGCGGGATGCCCGCGACCGGCGGTCTGACGCCGGAGGCCGGGGCGGTCGGTGCGGTGGCGCTCACTCGGGGGTGATCACTCGAATGGGTCTGGAAGAGGTCGCGGTGCGGGCGCCGCGAGGCGCCCACACCGCGTGTCGTCTACTCGACGCCTAGCCGATCTTCTCGGCGATGGCGTGTGCTGCGGACTTGAACGCCTTGGAGGCCGTCGTCGCCCCGGAGCCCTTGGTCGAGTTGACCCAGGCCTGTCCGAGCGCGGCCCAGACGCTGCCCATCTGCGGGATGTTCGGCATCGGCACGCCGCCGGCGCCGGCCTTCCCGAACTCGGCGAGGACCTTGTCCGTGTCCTGCTTGCCGGCGGCAGTGTTCGCCGGGTAGCGGCCACCGGCCTGCGCCAGCGCGAGCTGGGCCGAGGCGGTGGTCATGTAGTTCGAGACGAAGTCCTGCGCCAGTGCGTCGACGCCGTGCGTGGCCGCGTACTTCGTGACCATGAAGCCCTGCACGCCGAGGAACGGCACGGCCGCCTTGACGATCTTCGGCACCTGGATGACCGAGAACTTGAGGCCGCTCTGCTCGAGCAGCTGCGAGTTCCACGGGCCGGTGACCCAGAACGCGGCCTTCTTCTTCAGGAAGGCGTTCTGCGCCGTCGACGAGTCGACCGCGGAGTTGATTAGCCCTTCCTTGTTCCACTTGTCGATCAGCGCGGTGTTCTTGATGAACGCCGCGTTGGCGATCCCGATGTTCGACGGGTCGAGGTTCCCGGCGCTGTTCGTGCCGAAGATGTAGCCGCCGAGACCGGAGAAGAACGGGTACATGTGGTACGCGTCGCCGCCCGAGCCCTGCTGGACCGCGATCGCGAGGTTGCCGCTGGCCTTCTTCTTGAAGGCGAGCGCCTCGGACTCGAGCTGCGCGAAGGTCTTCGGCAGCTTGACGAGGCCGGTGTTGACGACGAGGCCGATGTTCTCGATCTGCACCGGCACGCCGTACAGCTTCTTGATCGCGAGCCCGTACGAGAACGCGTTCAGCGTGTAGGCCGGGAACTGCTTCCTCACGGCCGCGCTGAGGTAGATCGGCTCGACGAGGCCGTTGGCGGCCAGCTGGCCGGTCCAGTCGTGCGCCGCGTTGATGACGTCAGGCGCGTCGGCCGCGGCGACGGTGCCGACCTGCGTCTCGATGTCGCCGAAGTTCTTGACGACCACGTTGATCGTGACGCCGGGGTTCTTCGCCGCCCACTGGTTTGCGATCTGGGTGACCGCGTCCTTGCGGTTCACGTCCGTCCAGATCGTGAGCGTCGGCCCAGCCGCCTTCGCGGCGTGGATGCTGCCGGCGAACGCCGAGAAGATCCCGGCGACGACGACAACGAGAAGCGCGATGAGGCGCGTTCTCGACTTCATTGCGTGACCCTCCTGTGCTCCGAATTGGACGCCGGATTGAGCGTGTGGAACGACACGACCGCCAAGCTGGTCGAACCCAATCCCCCGCAGAGGCCGAGGGAGATCACTGAAACACGTGCAACCGGCATGTAACGGCGGGGAAGCTACGCCGGTCACGAATCAAAGTCAAGGCCTGTGGAGAGTTAGGCGGAAAGTCCGCAGATGTCCCGGTAATAAGCCGCAGAGCGATGCACTGGCACATTGCCCCGGCGCCTGAAACGTGTTACATACGGCAGGAACATGGCCACGTTGCGAGATGTCGCTCGTCGGGCCGGCGTGAGCGTCGCGACCGCGTCACGGGTCGCCAGTGGAGCGCTTCCCGTCCGGCCCGAGACGCGCGCCCGGGTCGAGCGGGCGATGCGCGACCTCCTCTACGTCCCGCCCAGCCGGCGCGCGGAGACCGGCCTGATCGGGATCCTCGTCCCCGAGCTCGCCAACCCGATCTTCCCGAAGCTCGCCCAGGCGATCGAGACGCGCGCCACCCCGGAGGGCTTCGCGTCGATCCTCTGCAACACGCGCGAGGCCGCGTTCCGCGAGGTCGACTACGTCCACATGCTGCTCGACCGGCGCGTGCAGGGCATGGTGTTCGTCGCCTGCGAGATGACGAACCTGCGCGGCGACCACGCGCACTACGCGCGGCTCGTCGGCGAGGGCGCCCGGCTCGTCTTCGTCAACGGCGCGCTGCACACGCTCGACGTCCCCTCGGTCGGAGTGGACGAGCGCGCGGCCGGTGAGCTCGCAACGCAGCACCTGATCGACCTCGGCCACGAGCGGATCGGCTTCGTCGCCGGTCTCGAGCACTACCTGCCGACGCAGCTGAAGGAGGCGGGCAGGGTGACCGCGCTGGAGTCGGCCGGCCTCGAGCCGGACGGCCTCGTCGCGTACGAGGCGTTCAGCGTCGACGGCGGGCGGCGCGCGCTCGCCACGCTGCTCGCGAAGCCGGAGCCGCCGACCGGGGTGATCTGCTCCAGCGACCTGATGGCGATCGGGGCGCTGCGCGAGGCGGCGCGGCGCGGCATCCGCGTCCCGGAGGAGCTCTCGATCGTCGGCTTCGACGGGATCGAGGCGACGACGTGGACCGAGCCGCCGCTGACCACGGTCGAGCAGCCGATCCAGCAGATCGCCGACCAGACCGTGGAGACGCTCCTCTCGCTGATCGAGAACCCGGACCGACCGGTGCCGAACTCTTACTTCCGGCCGGTCGTGCGCGCGCGCGCCTCGACCGCCGCGCCCGGCGGCCGTGCCAAGGCGCGGGCGACGTCGGCCAGGTCGTCGAACCGCTCGTAGGCGATCCCGCTCTCCTCCAGCCAGTCGGCGAGCCCGTCGCGGGCGAAGACGCGGTCGGCCGCGAGCGCCGCGCAGCGGTCGGAGTAGCCGTCCCCCACGTAGGCGAGCGGGCCGCCCGGGAGGGAGCGCCGCTTGCAGAGGTCGCCGCACTCGGGGCACGGCTCGGCGTCGCGCCAGCGCACGCGCCAGCCGTCGGCGCCGACGTCCAGCCGGTTCGCGCGCAGCTCCAGCTCCACCCCCTCACGGGCGAGCAGCGGCTCGATCAGCTCGTGGAAGCCCGAGGAGAGGATCAGCGGCCGGTACGCGCGGGCGAGCTCGGCGAAGCCGGCCCGGATGCGCACCTCGCGGAGCAGGAAGTCGAGCACCTCGTCGAGCGGCGCCGTGACCGTCGCGAACTCGAGCTCCATCACCTGCCGGAACGAGATCTCCCCGGCGACGAGCTTGCCCTCGACACGTGCGAACACCTCCGGGTCGCCGAAGCGGTCGAGCAGCATCCAGAGCGAGTCCCGCTCGGTGACGGTCCCGTCCCAGTCGAGGACGAGCTGCATCGGGCTAGAGGTGCGAGGTGAGCCCGGCGCCCGACGCGTCGTCGTTGTCGTCGGACTGCGAGTTGTCGTACCAGGAGCGCCAGTACGTGCCGTCGTCGAGGTCGCGCGCGAACGTCGTCAGGCGCAGCGGGTTGAACGTGTCGCACATGACGGCGAGCTCGTGCGTCTCGTGCGTCCCGATCGACTTCTCGGCGAGCCCGGGCTGCGGCCCGTGCGGGAGGCCCGACGGGTGGAGCGTGATCGAGCCGACCTCCACGCCCTTGCGCGAGCCGAAGTTGCCGGAGACGTAATAGATCATCTCCTCCGACTGCAGGTTCGAGTGGTGGTACGGGATCGGCACCGCCTCCGGGTCGAAGTCGAGCTTGCGCGGGCAGAACGAGCAGATGACGAAGTTCTGGCCGGCGAAGGTCTGGTGCGACGGCGGCGGCTGGTGGATCCGGCCGGTGATGGGCTCGAAGTCGTGGATCGAGAACGTCCACGGGTAGAGGTAGCCGTCCCAGCCGACGACGTCGAACGGGTGGTAGTCCAGGACGTAGCGCTGGTAGCCGCCGCGGACGCGCACCGTGACCGGGAACTCGCCCGACTCGCGCACGGTGCGCAGCTCGGTCGGCGGGTGGATGTCGCGGTGGTAGTACGGCGCCCCCTCCAGGATCTGCCCGTACTGGTTGCGGTAGCGGCGCGGGATCTCGATCAGCCCCGGCGTCTCGAAGACGAGGTAGCGCTGGGCACCCTTCGGCGCGAAACGGTACGTCGTGCCGCGCGGCACGACGATGTAGTCGCCCTCCTCGTAGGGCAGGTCGCCGAAGATCGTCTCCAGCGTCCCCGAGCCCTCGTGCACGAACACGACCTCGTCGCCCTCGCCGTTGCGGAAGAAGTAGTGCATCCGCTCGGCGGGCCGGCAGAGCGAGATCTCGACGTCGTTGTTCCACATCAGCAGCCGGCGGCCCGTGATCTCGTCGCCCTGCTCCGGGATCTCGTACGTCTTGAAGTGGAGGTGGTGGTGCTCGTCCGGCACCCACTCGTCGCGCTCGATCGGCTGGAAGCCGCCGAGCTTCGCGACGCGGCACGGCGACTGCAGGTGGTAGAGGATCGACTCGTTCCCGGTGAACCCCTCGAGCCCCATGACCTCTTCGGTCAGGAGCGTCCCGTCCTCCCGGAACTGGATGTGCCGCTTGCGAGGGACCTCGCCGAGGCGCTGGTAGAACGGCATGGGGAAACTGTATCCGGGACAGGTTGCTCAAACCCGAGCAGGCGGCAACCTGCCCCGGACGCTCTAGCTGAGCGCCAACGACGCCAAGCGCATGCCGACCGCCGGCGCGAACTTGAAGCCGTGGCCCGAGCAGGCTGAGCCGATCACGATCCGGCCGCGGCGCTCGAGCACGAAGCTCTCGTCCTCGGTCGTCGTGTAGAGGCAGGTCTGCGCCTCGACCGGCGCGGGATCGACGTCGGGCATCCGCTCCGCCACCCAGGCGGCGACGCGCTCGACGATCTCGGAGTCGGGCTCCCCGAGCACGTCGGGATCGGCCTCGGCGCCGGCGTGGTGCGCGCCGGCCTTCAGCCCGTGGACCGGATCGTGCAGCGCGTAGAAGGCGTGCCCGCCGCTGCGGTCGTTCAGCTCGACGAGCGAGAGGGCGGGCGGCCCCGGCCTGCGGAAGTAGACGACGGTCTCGCGCGTCACGTGCACCGGCGCGTCGGGGACGAGCTTCCCGATCCAGGCGCCGGCGCAGAGCACGACGACGTCGGCGTCCAGCTCGTCCGGCGACTCGATTCGGCGGCCGCTCTCGAAACGCACGCCGCGGGCGACACCCGCGTCGAGGAACGCGGCCCGCGCGAGGTCGGCGCGGACGACCCCGCCGCCCGGCTCGTGGAGCGCGTGCCAGCCCTCCGGGACGACGAAGCCGAGCGCGCGCGCGTCCTCCCGGGAGAGGACGCGGTGCTCGACGCGCTGCGCGGCGAGCGCTTCGGCGGAGGTCAGCTCCGGGGACGACGCGATCTCGACGAGGCCGTGCAGGTCGAGCAGCGTGCGGCCGGTCTCCTGCTCCAGCTCGGCCCAGCCTGCGCGCGCCTCCTCCGCGAAGCGCACCCACTCGACCTGCGGGTACGAGAGCCGGACGATCCGCGTGCGGCCGTGGCTCGAGCCGCGGTCGTGCTCGAGGTCGAACTGCTCGTAGAGCGTGACGTCGGCGCCGCGGCCGGCGAGCGCCCACGCCGTGGCCAGTCCGTTGATGCCCGCGCCGACGATGCCTACTTTTGTCATGCCGCGATGATGTCACCTGGGTAGAGGCGCGTGTTGGCGGCTGCGTGCGCGACGAGTCGCTCCCAGTCCACGCCGGCCGGCGTCTCCTCGTCCGGCGTGGTCAGCAGCGGGCCGAGCGCGAGCGCGAAGTCGCGCGACTTCTCGCCGGGGAGATTCGGCGCCGTCCACTCCACGAGCGGCGTGAAGCCGCCGATCGCGCCGTCCAGCCCGATCACGGCGGCCTGGCGGTGAACCGGCACGGCGCCCGCGACCGGCACGTCCGCGTCGGCGGCGACGACCGCGGCCGGGTTCGCGAAGCGGAAGTCCTCCCCCTCGAAGATGCGCACCGAGGGCGGGTGCAGCACCGGCGCCCGGAAGACGACGTCGGCGAGCGGGTAGGTCGCGTGCTCGCGCGCCGAGCCGCCGCCGGTGAAGAACGACTGCAGGGTCTGCGCGGCGAGCTGGACGACGGTGTCGCCATCGATCCGGCCCGGCCAGCCGCGCTCGAGGTCGAGCTCGACCGGACTGAACATGCACAGCTTCATGGCTCGGTGTGGACGATGACGTCGGCGATCTGGGGGCGCTCGCGGCGGATCCGCTCCTCGATTCTGCTTGCGCGCGCGTGCGCCGCGGCGAGCGTGGCGTCGCCCGCCATCTGCAGGGTCAGGAACGCGACGAGCCCCTCGTCGGTGTCGAGGACTCGCAGCTCCACCGGCTCGGCGTCGGTCTCCTCGGCGACGATCCGCTCGACGAGCTCGCGCTCGGCGGCGACGTCGGCGGCGGACGGCCGCGAGCCGGCGGCCTCCTCGCTGAGCGGCTCCAGGTGGGTCTGCACGCTCGACGCCTCGGGCACGGCGTCCCGGATCGCGCGCTCCACCTGCTCGGCGATCGCGTGCGCCTCGTCGAGCGGGAGGTCGGCCGGGAGCTTCAGGTGGAGCGAGACCTCGGTGCCCGCGTCGACGAGGACCGCGCTGACGTTGTGCACCTCGCGCACGCGCGGCACCGCGAGCGCGGCGGCGTGGGCGCGCTCGCGAACCGCGGCGCCCGCGTCGCCCGGCTCGACGTGGACGACGACGTCGGCCTCCGGCAGCGCGTCGCGCACCGCCTCCTCGACCGCGTCCGCGGCGGCGTGGCCCTGCCCCACGCCGGCGTCGACGTCGACGCCGATCACGACGTCGGCGAAGTGGCGCCCGGCCGCCTGGCGCATGCGCAGGCGCCGCAGCTCCACCGGCGGCTGCAGCTCCTCGATCGCGGCGCGCGCTGCGTCCTCCGCGTCCGCCGGCGCGAGATCCATCAGCACGTCGACGTTGCGCCGCATCAGCCGGGCCGCAGCGAGCAGGACGAGCGCGGCGACGAACAGCGCCGCGACGGAGTCCGCCTTCGGGTGGCCGCCGCGCGCGAGCAGCAGGCCGACGAGGACGGCGACCGAGCCGGCGAAGTCGCTCGCGAAGTGGAGCGCGTTCGACGCGAGCGCCGGGCTCTCGAAGCGCCGCGCGGCGCGGGCCGACGCGGTCGTGCGCGCGACGTCGACGACGATCACGAGCCCGACGACGACGATCGCGTACCAGCGCGGGTGCACGACCGAGTGCGAGCTCCCGGCCAGCCGCAGCGCCGCGCGCCACACGATGAAGAGGCTCGCGAGGACGAGGAACGACGCCTCGCCGAGCGCGGCGAGATGCTCCGCCTTCCCGTGCCCGTACTGGTGGCCCGTGTCGGCGGGCCGAGCGGAGACTCCGACCGCGAAGAAGGTGAGTAGCGCGGCGACGAGGTCGGTGCCGGAGTGCGCGGCCTCCGAGACGAGGCCGAGCGAGTGCGTGGCGAGACCGGTCGCCAGCTTGAGCGCGATCAGCACGCACGCGGCGACGACCGACCAGAGCGCCGTTCTGCGCTGCGGGCTCACCCGCGGATCTGCTCCGGCGGCCAGATCAGCGCGTCCTGCCGCGCGGCGAAGTGGCAGAGCGGCTCGCCGGAGAGCACGAAGGGCGCGAGCGAGTGCAGCTCGATCTCCGCCTCGGCCGGGTGCAGCCGCCACTGGTCGTGGTGCATCTCCGCCGAGCCCTCGGAGGTGAAGAGGCGGTAGCGCTCGGTCAGGAACCACTCCAGCGAGCCCGGCTCCGCGCGGAAGCTCTCGCCCGCGGAGCGGTAGCGCCCCGAGAAGACGCGGCCGCGCTCGCCGATCCTCGCGCACTCCGCCTCCAGCCAACCGCCGACCGGGTCGAGCGTCATCCGCGCGTGGAAGGCAGGCACGTGGTAGATGCGGCGGACGCCGAGGGCGGCGAGCCGCGACGAGGCGTCGATCGAGAAGAACCAGACGCCGGGCAGGCCGTCCGGGCCGCGGACGTAGGTGCGGACGTTCAGCTGCAGGAAGGCCGAGATCCCTGGCAGCGGCAGCGCCCCGCGCGCGCGGAGCGCGCGGACGCGGAAGAACATGATTCCGAGCCACGCGCTGCCGTCGTGCTCCTCCAGCTCGAGATCGGCGGGGATCCGGTCGCGCAGCTCGTCCGCGGCGACCGGCCAGTGCGCCCAGAGTGTCTGCTCCCAGGTCTGGCCGAGCGTCCAGCGGCTGTGCGGGATCGGGAAGGGGCGGTGCCCGACGCGGCGCAGCGAGCGCGCCTGCCGGCTCGCCGCCCTCGCGTCGTCGAACATCTGCGCCGCCCGCTAGAGGTTGCCGCGGAGCGCCTGCTCGCGCTCGATCGCCTCGAACAGCGCCTTGAAGTTGCCCTCGCCGAAGGTGGTCGCGCCGTGACGCTCGATCACCTCGAAGAAGACGGTTGGCCGGTCCTGCGCGGTCTTCGTGAAGATCTGCAGCAGGTAGCCGTCGTCGTCGCGGTCGACGAGGATCTTGTGCTTCTGCAGCGGCCCCCAGTCCTCCTCGATCTCGCCCACGCGCTCCTCGACGTCGTCGTAGTAGGTCTCGGGCGTGTCGAGGAAGACGAAGCCGCGGTCCTTCATCGCCTCGACGGTGCCGACGATGTCGGTCGAGGCGAGCGCGATGTGCTGGGCGCCGGCGCCGTTGTAGAACTCGATGTACTCCTCGATCTGGCTCTTGCGCTTGCCCTCTGCGGGCTCGTTGATCGGGAACTTGATCTTCCCCGCGCCGTCCGACATCACCTTGGACATGAGCGCCGAGTACTCGGTCTGGATCTGGTCGTCGCCGAAGTGGATGATGTTCGTCATCCCGAAGACCCGCTCGTAGAACTCGACCCAGACGTTCATCCGGCCGAGCTCGACGTTGCCGACGACGTGGTCGATGTTGAGCAGGCCGACGCCGCCGCGGGCGTGCCCGTTCGAGGAGACCGAGACGAAACCGGGCTTGAACGGCCCCTCGTAGCGGCTGCGGTCGACGAAGGTGTGGATCGTGTCGCCGTAGGTGGCGATCGCGGCCAGCTCGATCGCGCCGTGCTCGTCCTCGACCGTCTGCGGCTCCATGACGCCGCGCGCGCCGCGCGAGACCGCCTGGCGGTACGCCTCGGTCGCGTCCGGAACGGTCAGCGCGATGTCCTTGACGCCGTCGCCGTGGCGGGCGTTGTGGCGCGTGATCTCGTGGTCCTCGCGCAACGCGGAGGTGACGACAAAACGGATCTCGCCCTCCTCGAGCACGTAGGAGGCGCGGTCGCGGACGCCCGTCTCCGGCCCGCAGTAGGCGGTGCGCGTGAAGCCCATCGCGTGCTCGTAGAAGTAGGCGGCCTGCTTGGCGTTGCCGACCCAGAACTCGACGTAGTCCCAGCCCAGCAGCGGCATGAAGTCTTCGGCCATGCGGGCGATTATGCCCGTCCTTACCGAGTCGTGACGCCGGCCTAACAGGCCGGGGGTACCGTCGTCGCATGGCGCTCGTCCCCGTCCCGGTGCAGCACGCGATCCACGCCCGCGCCGCGGCGTCGCACGTCGCGTACGTCCCGGCGCGCGGGGCGCCGCCGTACCGCTACCGCG
The DNA here is from genome assembly GCA_035545195.1 of Gaiellaceae bacterium. GTDB lineage: Bacteria > Actinomycetota > Thermoleophilia > Gaiellales > Gaiellaceae > Palsa-739. Next base: position 5,984 of record DASZYW010000131.1, on the reverse strand, counting down.
ACTGGAAGCTCCAGTCGGGCGTCCTGCGGATCTTGTTCGCGAACCGGAACGAGCCGAGGAAGCTCGTCGTCTTCCAGGCGCAGCGGTTCCAGGGCGTGTGCCGCGCCGGCGCGACCCACAGCTACCAGATGGCCGGCGTCAAGGTCTGGTACGGCGAGAGCGGCGGCCGGAGGCAGGCGTGGCGCTGCGTGAACGGCGCGAAGGTGAGCGCCTGGACGACGCTGCCCGAGCTGCGCTTCGCCGCGGTCGGGCTCGCCCGGATCGCGGCCTCCGGGCACCGCGTCTAGGCGACCGCGACGAAGTCGCGACCCTCGGCGAGGCCGAGCCCGGCCGCGAGCTCGCGCAGGCGAGCACGGGCGTCGGGCCCCGAGACAGCACCGAGGTGGAGCGCACCGGTGAACGCGCCGCCCTGCTCCGCCGACACGACCGGCGCGTCGTGGATCCGCTTGCCGAGCTTGCGCGGATCGACCTCGACGAAGGCGGCGAGCGGCGTCCCGGCGCGGAGCAGCTCGCGCGCGAACGCCTTCCCGGTCGGGCCGGCGCCCCAGACGACCGCGGCGCGCCCACCGGCGAGCAGCGTCTGCCGCAGGTAGTGCACCTTGCAGCGGCGGAACGCGTCCAGCGAGTACTGCGGCTGCGTCCGCGAGATCCGGTCGGGATGCTCGCGCCAGCGCACCACCGGCGCCGCGAGGTTCCGGAAGCGGCCGCCGGCCGCCCAGATGCGGAGCACGAGGTCGTAGTCCTCCGGCCAGCCCGCGTCGCGGTAGGAGCAGAGCTCGGCGCGCGAGGTCAGGCCCGGGCCCGGCAGCGGGCACTCGACGAAGACGTCGCGCTCGGCCGCCTCCACCGTGACGAGCCCGTTCAGCCACACCTCGTAGGCCCGCATCCCGTCCGTCGTCCGCGGGAAGTACTCGATCCGGCCGCCGACGGCCGCGAGACCCTCCTCCTCGATCGCGGCCGCCTGGAGCTCGAGCCGCTCCGGCGCCGCGACGTCGTCGCCGTTCATCATCGCGACGAGCGGCGCCCGCGCGACCGAGCGCGCGTGCTCGGCGGCCGCCACCATCCCGGCCGGCTCCTGTTGCAGGACGCGGACGCGCCGGTCGCGCCTCGCGTACTCCTGCGCGAGCGCCGCCGTGCCGTCGCGCGACCCGTCGTCGACGACGATCACTTCGTGGTCGGCGAGCGTCTGGGCCGCGAGCGAGTCGAGCGCCTCGCCCAGGAACTCCTGCTCGTCCCGCACCGGCAGGAGTACGGAGACGCGCGGCCCGCTCACTCGACCAGGGGCGCCCGGCGGTAGAGCCGCTCGAGCGCGATGCCGGCGAAGATCAGCACGCCGCCGCCGACCTCGAGGCCGCGCAGGTGCTCGCCGAGGAGGACGAGCGCGAAGAAGACGGCGAAGAACGGCTGCAGGTTCCCGAACAGCGACGCGCGCGCCGGGCCGACGATGTCGATTGCCCTGAACCAGAGGATGTTCGTCAGGAAGAGCGGCCCGACGATCGCGTAGCCGAGCCCGAGCCAGACCGGCCAGCCGAACGAGAAGGTCTCCCGCTGCAGCGACGGGATGCTGATCAGCGCGAGCGGCACCCAGCCGATCGCGAGCACGAGCGCGCTGATCCGGTACGGCGAGTACGTGCGCATCAGCGGAGCGATCGCGGTCGTGTAGGCGGCCCACGTGAAGGCGGTCGCGAGCGCGATCAGCGTCCCCTCGAGACTCGACCCGACGCGTCCGGAGGAGAGCGCGATCAGCGCGACGCCGCCGAACGTGATCCCGACGCCGACCCAGAACGGCCACGGGAGCCGGTCGAGCCCGAGCGCGAGCGCGATCACGCCGATGAACGCGGGCGTCGTGCCGAGGATCAGCGCGACGGTGGACGCCTCCGCGAGCTTGAGCCCGTACACGAAGCAGATCTGGTTGACGAAGATGAAGAACGCGGCGACCAGGACGAGCGGCAGGTCCTTGCGGGCGATGCGGAACGAGCGCTCGCGCCGGTACGTGAAGATCCAGAAGAGCGCGATCGCGGCGAAGTAGCGGATCGTCCCGTAGGCGAGCGGCTTCCAGCCGTGGTCGAACATGTACTTCGTGACGGTGACGTTGAGCGCCCAGAGCAGGACGGTGCCGAGAAGCATCCCGTCCACAGGTGAGGCTCGGCGCACTCCGCGAACCTATCCTTCGTTACGCTCTGCGCGATGTCCGAGCCGACTCTCGCCGACGTCGACGCCCTCGTCGGGCCCGCGACGCCGCACTTCGCCTACCAGCTTCGCGCGCGGGTCGAGGAGCTCGTGCTGGAGCTCGCGGACGACCATCCGGTGAAGCGGTACGCCGAGGAGAAGATGGAGCTGCTCGACCGGCTCGGTCACGCCTCCTCGAAGGCGTACGACGGCGCCCGGGAGCCGAGGTCGCGGCCCGGCTGGAGCGGCCTGCCGAGCTCGGCGCCTGCGGACGAACCACTGAGATGAGTCTCCAGGGAGCCTCGGTGCTGGTCACCGGGGGGACGCGGGGGATCGGCCGGGCGATCGCGCTGCGGCTGGTCGCCGACGGCGCCGCCAAGGCGGTGCTCGGCTACATGCGCAACGACAAGGCGGCCGAGGAGGCGGCGGAGGCGGTGCGCGCGGCCGGCGCCGAGCCGGTGCTCGTGCGCGGCAACGTCGCCGACGCGAGCACGATCGAGGAGCTCGCGGCGGCGGGCCCGTACCGCGTCGTCGTCCACAACGCGGCGACCGGGGTGATCCGCCCCGCGCTCGAGACCGAGGACAAGCACTGGGACTGGACGCTGAACGCGAACGCGCGCACGCTGCTCGCGCTCGCACGCGCGACCGCGCCGGCGATGGAGCCCGGCTCGGCGATCGTCGCGATCTCCTCCCTCGGCTCGGTGCGCGTGCTCGAGAACTACATCCTCGTCGGCACCTCTAAGGCGGCGCTGGAGGCGGTCGTCCGCTATCTCGGCGTCGAGCTCGCGCCGCGCGGCATCCGGGTCAACGCGGTCTCCGGCGGCGTCGTCGAGACGGAGGCGCTCGACTTCTTCCCGAACAAGGACGAGATGCTCGCGACGGTCGACCGCACGCCCGCCGGCCGGCTGGTCGAGGCGGCCGACATGGCCGGCGCCGTCTCCTTCCTCTGCTCCGACGACGCGGCGATGATCTGCGGGCAGACGATCGTGGTCGACGGCGGCTTCTCCCTCCCCGCCTGATGGAGCCGACGGACTTCAACCGCCGCGCCTGGGACGCAGCGCACCGGCAGCACGAGGAGCCGGTCGAGCTGCCGGCGATCGTGCAGCGGACGCTCGGCGACCTGGCCGAGAGGCGCGTCCTCCACCTCCAGTCGGCGACCGGCGAGGCGACCGCGGCGCTCGCACAGCTCGGCGCCGTCGCGACCGGCGTCGACCCGCGCCTCGAGCTGGTCGAGGCGGCGCGCGAGCGCTGGCCGACGATCCTCTGGGTGGATGGCGAGGTGGACGCCCTGCCGGCCTCGCTCCGGCGCGGGCGGTTCGACCTCGTCTACTCGGGCGAGGGCGTGCTCGACCGGGTCGCCGACCTGGACGGCTGGGCGCGCGGGATCGCCGCGGCGCTGCGCCCGCGCGGCGAGCTGCTCGTCTTCGACGACCATCCCGTCGGCGACTGCGTGGACGGGCTCCTGCGCTGGCGCGACGACTACTTCCGCGACCCGTCCGACCCGGAGCGGCTGTGGCGGATCGGCCAGGTCGTGAGCGCCCTGGCCCGTGCGGGCGTCCACGTCGCGGCGCTGGAGGAGTACCCGGGCGGGACCTCGCGGCGCCGCCACGACCGCCGGATCCCGGCGACGTTCCTGCTCTACGCGCGCCGCGCGGGTTAGCGATCTCCGAACGCGCGGTTCACGGTTTCGCAACACAGCGGACCTACCCTCGCGGCATGAAACTCCTCTTCGCAGGCGCACTCTCGGCCGTCCATCTCGCGGTCGTCCCCGGCGCGGTCGCGCCCGGCGCGGCGGTGAAGGTCGTCGGCAATGCCGGCACCTGCCCGGCCGGCAACGTCGTGACGGCGATCTCGGCGGCGTTTCCTGGTCACGCCTTCGGCATGGGGACGCTCACCGGCCGCGTCGTCACCGGCGGCGCGTTCACGATCCGCGGTCACGTCCGCAAGGGGCTGAAGGCCGGCCGCTACACCGTCACCGCGCGCTGCGGCGGCGGGAACTTCGGCGTCACGGCGTTCGTCCGGATCCGCTAGCCGCGTCCGAGCAGGCGACCCGCGGTGGCGCGCGCGATCGTGCCCGCCATCGCCGGGTTCTCCTGCAGGCGCCGCAGCGAGTACTCGTACCAGCGCTCGCCGAAGGGCGTGTAGACGCGGAGCCGGTGGCCGGCCGCGACGAGCTCGTCGGCGCGCGACTCGCGGACGCCGAGCAGCATCTGCAGCTCGTACTCGTCGGGCGCCATCCCGGCGACGCGCTCGAGCGCCTGGCCGATCAGCCACTCGTCGTGCGTCGCGACGCCGACGTAGGCGCCCGCGGCCAGGAGCGCGTCGAGGCAGCGGACGAAGCTCGCGCGCACCGCCTCGTAGTCCTGGAAGGCGATGCTCGCCGGCTCGAGGTAGATCCCCTTGCAGATGCGGACGCTCGGGCGGAGGTCGGCGAGCGCGCGCACGTCGTCGAGCGTCCGCCGCAGCCGCGCCTGCAGGACGACGCCGACGTTGTCGTGCCCGTGCTCCCGCAGCTCGCGGTAGAGGCGCAGCGTGTCGTCGGTCGTGGAGGAGTCCTCCATGTCCATGCGGACGAAGTTGCCGTGCGCCGCGCCGGCGCGCAGGACCTCCTCGACGTTCTCCCGGCAGAGCTCGTAGTCGAGGTGCAGCCCGAGCGCGGTGAGCTTGATCGAGACGTTCGAGTCGAGCCGGTTCGCCTCGATCGCGTCGAACACGTCGCGGTAGGCGGCGACGAGGGCACGCGTCTCCTCCTCGCGGGTGGTCTCCTCGCCGAGGACGTCGATCGTCGCCAGCTTCCCGGCGGCGTTGAGCGCGCGCACCGTCTCGAGCGCGTCGTCGAGCGCCGGGCCGGCGATGTAGTTGGCGGAGAAGAGCTGGACGACTGGCTTCGGGACGGCCGGGAGGACGCGGACGATGGCGCGGTCGAGGAGGGACAAACCCGCGCGATTCTACGGCGCGGGTGGCGACGCCACGCCAGGTGGCGACGCCACGCCACGCCAACCGGGGAAGCGGCTCCACAGGCGGCTTCGCGGAGGCGAGGTCACCAAGCGGGCACCACGACGTGAAGGTCTCGTGATCGCCCGTGACGGAGTCGTGACGGCGACTCAGGTCTCGCGCATGAAGCCCTGGCGGGCGGCGCTGACGAGCGCCACCGCCTCGGGGAAGAGCACGCGCATGGCGTCGCGGAGCGCCGTCGCCTGCTCGTCGACGCCGCCGGTCACGTTGACCTGCGAGAGCGCCGCGGAGGTCAGCTCGACGGCGGTGTTGAGCGTCAGCGTCGCGAACTGCTCGCGCTGCGTCTCCTGCACGCTCTCCGCCTGCTGCTCCGCGAACTCGCGCAGGCCGCGCATCAGGTCCTCGGGGTCGCCCCCGAACGGGAATCCGAAGCCTCCGCCTTCCATGGGGCTAGCGTAGCCGTATGGCCGACCTCTGGCTCGCGCTGATCGTCGCCGGCGCCGTCCCGACCGCGCTGGCGAGCGTCCTGCTCAACCCGCTCGTGGCCATCGTGCTCGGGCCCGACGCCTGACGGGAGAACGTCGCCCGCCTCCACCCGTACCGCTGGTGGCTGGGCGCCGCGCTCGTCGCGCTCTGCCTCTCGACGACCGTCTACGCGACGGCGTACGCCTAGGCGAGCTCGACCTTGTAGTTCCGCTCGATGTCCTGGGTCAGCTCCTCGACCGCCGGCGCGGCGGACTGCAGCGCCGCCGCGAACGGGGAGCCTGCGTCCTGGCCGAGCGCCTGCTCGAGCCGGCGCGATGCCGCTCCGAGCGCGTCGAGGTACTCGTGGCGTGCGAGGCGCGGCTCCGGCTCGATCG
>DASZYW010000130.1:0-5514 GCA_035545195.1 Gaiellaceae bacterium | reverse complement strand
CCGGTCGTGGAGAGCGAGAAGACCTGCTCTCCGCCTTCCTTGATCGCGTAGGAGCGGCGGTACTTGACCGGCCAGAGCGGCCACGGCGTCAGCTCGTCCGAGCGCGTCGCGGGCGGCTCGCCGAGCAGCTCGATCTGGGTCACCGAGGCGGCGCCCTCGCGGTGGGCGCTCGCGACGCAGTCGGCGCCGGTGTCGCCGCCGCCGACGACGACCACGTGCTTGGCCGCGGCGGTGATCGGCGCCTCCACGGCTCCCGCTCGCGCGCGGTTCCGGCCGTAGAGGTAGTCCATCGCGAAGTGGACGCCGTCGAGGTTGCGGCCGGGGACGGGCAGGTCTCGGGGGACGCGGGAGCCGGTCGCCAGAACGACGGCGTCGAAGCCCTCGAGCAGGCTCGCGTCGTCGATCGGGGTCCCGAGCCGGAACTCGACGCCCTCGCCCTCGAGCTGCGCGAGACGGCGGTCGATCACGTGCTTCTCGATCTTGAAGTCCGGGACGCCGAAGCGGAGCAGGCCGCCGGCCGCTTCGTCCCGCTCGAAGACGACGACGTCGTAACCGGACCGTGCGAGCTGCTGCGCGCACGCGAGCCCGGCGGGCCCGGAGCCGACGACCGCAACCCTGTGGCCGCTCCGCTCGCGCGCCGGTTGCGGCGAGATCCAGCCCTCGTCCCACGCGCGGGTGACGATCGCGAGCTCGATCTGCTTGATCGAGACCGCGTTGCCCTCCTCGATCTCGAGCACGCAGGCGGCCTCGCACGGAGCGGGGCAGAGGCGGCCGGTGAACTCGGGGAAGTTGTTCGTGCGGTGCAGCTGCTCGATCGCCTCGGCGAAGTGGTCGCGGTAGACGAGGTCGTTCCAGTCGGGGATCAGGTTCCCGAGCGGGCAGCCGCTGTGGCAGAAGGGGACGCCGCACTCCATGCAGCGGGCGCCCTGCTCGCGCAGCTCGACGAGCGGGAGGACGCGCACGAACTCGCGGTGGTCGCCGACGCGCTCGGCGGGCGGGCGCTCCGGCGTCTCGGCGCGCCCGATCTTCTTGAAGGCGCCGAGCTCGCCCACTAGACCACGACCTCGGACTCGGTGGTGTAGAAGCCCTCGCCGCCGGTCGAGACCGCGGCCAGCTCGTCGAGCGCGCGGCGGTAGTCGTGCGGCATCACCTTGACGAAGCGGCCGGGCTGCCAGTCGGCGAGCAGGCGCTCCGCCACTGCCGAGCCCGTGCGTCGCGCGTGCTCCTCGACCAGCGAGACGAGTTCCTCGTCGTCGTCGACCTCCTCGAGCCCGACGAGGTCGAGGTTGCAGCGACCCGCGAACGCGTCGTCCTCGTCGAGGACGTAGGCGACGCCGCCGCTCATGCCTGCGGCGAAGTTGCGACCGGTCGGGCCGAGCACGACCACGACGCCGCCGGTCATGTACTCGCAGCCGTGGTCGCCGACGCCCTCGACCACGGCGAGCGCGCCGGAGTTGCGCACCGCGAACCGCTCGCCGGCCAGGCCGCGGAAGAAAGCGCGGCCGCGGGTCGCTCCGTAGAGGACGGTGTTGCCTGCGATCACGTTCTCCTCGGGGACGAAGCCGGCGTCGTCGGGAGGGCGGAGGGCGAGCACGCCGCCGGAGAGGCCCTTGCCGACGTAGTCGTTCGCGTCGCCGACGAGCGTCAGCTCGATCCCGGGCGCGAGCCAGGCGCCGAAGGACTGGCCGGCCGAGCCGCGCAGCGTGACGCGGATCGAGCCCGGCGCGAGCCCGGCGGCGCCGTGCCGGACGGCGACCTCGTGCGAGAGGAGCCCGCCGACGGTGCGGTTCGTGTTCGCGACCGGCACCTCGAGCTCGACGCGCTCGCCGTGCTCGAGCGCCGGCCGCGCGAGCTCGATCAGCCGCCAGTCGAGCGCGTCGTCGAGCGCCGGCGGCTGCGCCTCGACGCGGCGGCGCACCGAGCCCGTCTCAGGCTCGTGCAGCAGCGCCGAGAGGTCGATCCCGCGCTCCTGCCAGTCGGTGACGGCGGTGTCGAGGTCGAGCAGGTCGACGCGGCCGACGAGGTCCTCGAAGCGCGCGACTCCGAGCTGCGCCATCAGCCGTCGCGCCTCCTCGGCGACGAAGAAGAAGAACTCGATCACGTGCTCCGGCTTGCCCGCGAAGCGGCGGCGCAGCTCGGGATCCTGGGTCGCGATCCCGACCGGGCAGGTGTTCAGGTGGCAGGCGCGCATCATCACGCAGCCGCTCGCGATCAGCGGCGCGGTCGCGAAGCCCATCTCGTCGGCGCCGAGCAGCGCGGCGACGACGACGTCCCGCCCGGTCTTGAGCTGCCCGTCGGTCTGCACCCAGATCCGCGAGCGCAGCCCGTTGCGGATCAGCGTCTGCTGCGTCTCCGCGAGCCCGATCTCCCAGGGGATGCCGGCGTGGAGGATCGAGGAGAGCGGCGCCGCCCCGGTTCCTCCCTCGTGCCCGGAGATGAGCACGTGGTCGGCGCCCGCCTTCGCGACGCCCGCCGCGACCGTCCCGACCCCGACCTCGGCGACCAGCTTGACGGAGATCCGGGCCGCCGGGTTCGCGCAGCGCAGGTCGTAGATCAGCTGCTTCAGATCCTCGATCGAGTAGATGTCGTGGTGCGGCGGCGGCGAGATCAGGCCGACGCCCGGCGTCGTCAGGCGGACGGAGGCGATGTACCGGTCGACCTTGTGGCCGGGGAGTTGGCCGCCCTCGCCAGGCTTCGCGCCCTGCGCCATCTTGATCTGGAGCTCGTCCGCGTTCGCGAGGTAGTGCGCGTTGACGCCGAAGCGGCCGGACGCGACCTGCTTGATCCGCGAGCGGCGCTCGTCGCCGAAGCGCACCGGATCCTCGCCGCCCTCGCCCGTGTTCGAGCGGCCGCCGAGGCGGTTCATCGCGACGGCGAGCGTCTCGTGGGCCTCGCGCGAGATCGAGCCGAGAGACATCGCGCCCGTGGAGAAGCGCTTCACGATCTCCGCCGCCGGCTCGACCTGCTCGAGCGGGATCCCGCCGCCGGACGGCGGGCGCAGGCGCAGCAGCCCGCGCAGGTTGCCGCGCCGCGCCGCGTCGTCGTTCGCCGCCTCTGCGTACTGCTCGTAGCTCTCCCAGGAGCCGGAGCGCACGGCGTGCTGGAGGCCGGCGATCGTCTCCGGGTTCCACATGTGCGCCTCGCCGTCGCGCCGCCACGCGTAGAGGCCGACGATCGGCAGCAGCTCGTCGGCGCTGCCCGGGAAGGCGCGCGCGTGCCGGGCGACCGCGCCCTCGCCGATCTCGGGCAGCCCGACCCCGCCGATCCGCGAGGCCGTGCCGGTGAAGTGCCGCTCGACGAGCTCGCGGTCGAGCCCGACCGCCTCGAAGATCTGGGCGCCGCAGTAGGAGCTCAGCGTCGAGATGCCCATCTTGGACATCGTCTTGAGCAGGCCCTTGGCGATCCCCTTGACCGCGCGCGCCTGCGCCCGCTCGGCGCTCATGTCGTCGGGGAGACCGCCCTGCTCGGCAAGCTCCGCCAGCGTCTCCAGCATCAGGTACGGGTTGACCGCCGCGGCGCCGTAGCCGATCAGCACCGCGATCGAGTGGACGCTGCGCGGCTCGCCCGACTCGACCACGATCCCCGCCTGGAGCCGCGTCCCCTCGCGGACGAGGTGGTTGTGGACGGCGGCGGTCGCGAGCAGGGACGGGATCGGCACGCGCTCGCGGCCGGCGGCGCGGTCGCTGAGGATGAGGATGTTCGCGCCGGCGGCGAGCGCCAGGTCGGCCTCTGCGCAGATCCGCTCGAGCGCGGGCTCGAGCCCGGGCGCGCCCTCCGCGACCGGCCAGGTCGTGTCGATCGTCCAGGACTTGAAGACGTCCGAGCGCACGTGCCGGAGCTGCTCGAGCTCGGCGTCGCGCAGGATCGGGTTCTCGATCAGGAGCTGGCGGGCGTGCTCGGGCGTCTCGGCGAGCAGGTTCCGCTCCGAGCCGACGCTCGCCTGGACGCTCATCACGATCGCCTCCCGGATCGGGTCGATCGGCGGGTTCGTGACCTGCGCGAACAGCTGCTTGAAGTAGCCGTAGAGCAGCCGCGTCGAGGCGGAGAGCGCGGCGAGGCGCGTGTCGTTGCCCATCGAGCCGATCGGCTCCTCGGCGTTCGCGGCCAGCGGCGCCAGGATCACCTTCATGTCCTCCTGCGCGTAGCCGAACAGGAGCTGGCGGCTGCGCAGCGGGGTCTCCGGCTCCGGCGGCGGCCCGGCGGCGGGCAGGTCTGCGAGCCGGAGGCTTTCCGCCTCGAACCACTCCCCGTACGGCTGCGTCGTCGCGGTCTGCAGCTTGAGCTCGTCGTCGGGGACGATCCGGTGCTCGGCGAGGTCGACGAGGAAGAGCTTGCCCGGCTGGAGGCGGCCCTTGCGGACGACGTTCGCGGGATCCTCGGGCAGCACCCCGGTCTCGGAGGCGAGCACGACCCAGCCGTCGCGGGTCTCGTACCAGCGCCCGGGTCGGAGCCCGTTGCGGTCGAGCGTCGCCCCGATCACGCGGCCGTCGGAGAACGCGATCGCCGCCGGCCCGTCCCAGGGCTCGATCAGGCAGCGGTGGTAGTCGTAGAAGCCGCGCAGCTCGTCCGGGAGGTCGGTGCGGCTCTCGTAGGCCTCCGGGATCATCATCATCAGCGCGTGCGGCAGCGGGCGGCCGGCGAGCACGAGCAGCTCGAGGACGTTGTCGAAGGCGGCCGTGTCGGAGCCGCTCTCGCGGATCACGGGCAGGAGCTTCGGCAGATCGTCGCCGAACAGCTCCGACGCCAGCTGCGACTCGCGGGCGCGCATCCAGTTCGCGTTGCCGCGCAGGGTGTTGATCTCGCCGTTGTGCGCCACGAGCCGGTAGGGGTGCGCCAGCTCCCAGCTGGGGAACGTGTTCGTCGAGTAGCGCGAGTGGACGAGCGCGAGCGCGCTCTCGATCCGCTCGTCGGCGAGGTCGAGGTAGAAGCGGTCGAGCTGGGGCGCCGTCAGCATCCCCTTGTAGACGAGCGTGCGCGAGGAGAGGCTCGGCACGACCAACTCAGCGCCGGCCGCCTTCTCGGCGAGCCGGCGGATCACGTAGAGCTTGCGCTCGAAGGCGTCCTGGTCGAGCCCGTCGGCCGCGGCGATCACGGCCTGCCGGATCCGCGGCATCACCGCCGCCGCCGTCGCGCCGGGAACCGAAGCGTCGATCGGGACGTCGCGCCAGGCCAGCAGTCGCTGTCCCTCCGCGGCGACGATCGCCTCCACGATCGCCTCGACGTTCGTCGGCCCGAGGAAGAACAGGCCGACGCCGTAGCGGCCGGGCGCGGGCAGCGCGTCGCCGAGCTCGGCGCGGAAGAGCCGGTCCGGGAGCTGGAGCAGGATCCCGGCCCCGTCGCCGGAGTCCGCGTCCGCGCCGGACGCCCCCCGGTGCTCGAGGTTCGCGAGCGCCGCGAGGGCTCGCCGCACCGTCTCGTGGGTCGGCGTCCCGTCGAGCCGCGCGACGAACGCGACCCCGCAGGCGTCGTGCTCGTACGCCGGGTCGTAGAGACCGGTGCTGCGGGGTCGGTTGT
>DASZYW010000129.1:0-4186 GCA_035545195.1 Gaiellaceae bacterium | reverse complement strand
AGGGCGACGAGCCGGTCCTCCGCGAGACGCACCTGGTCGGCGAGCGCCGCGCGCTCCGCGCGCACGCGCGCGTCGAGCACACGCCGCGGCTGGTCGAGCGCCGAGCGCAGCCGCGCGGCGTGCGCCTGCGCCGACTCGCGCCGGAGCGCGAGCCGCTCGCCTGCGCTGCGCAACCGGTACAGCTCCTGGAGCGCCAGCTCCCTGCGACCGGCGGCGTCCGCGAGCTCCTCCTCGGCCTCGCCGCGCTCCTTGAGCACGGCCTCGAGCTTCTGCTCGGCGGCGCGGCGCGCGAGCCCGGTCGCGGTGCGCCGCCCGTCGATCTCGCCGAGCCGCTCGTCCAGCCGGTCGAGGTCGAGCTGCGCGATCCGCGCGAGCAGCCGCGCGATCTCGCCGCGCAGCTTCTCGGCGCGCTCCGCCGCGGTCGCCTGCAGGGCGAGCGGGCGCAGCCGCTTCTTCACCTCGTCCTCGAGATCCTTCGCGCGCTCGACCTGGATCGCGACGCGCGCGAGCTTCAGCTCCGCGCGATGCCGGCGCGCCTTGAAGCGGCCGAGGCCCGCTGCCTCCTCGATCAGCGCGCGCCGCTCGGCCGGCTTCGAGGCGAGGATCGCCTCCACTTTGCCCTGGCCGATGATCGAGTGCATCCCCTGGCCGAGCCCGAGGTCGGCGAGCATCTCGACGAGGTCGATGCGGCGCACCGCCGCGCGGTTGACGAGGTACTGGCCCTCGCCGCCGCGGTGCAGGCGCCGCGCGATCGCAAGCTCCTCGTAGTCGACCGGGATCGTGTGGTCGGCGTTGTCGAAGAGCAGCTCCACCTCGCAGAAGTCCGCGGGCTTGCGTCCCTCCGCGCCCGCGAAGAGCACGTCGTCGGGCTTCTCGGCGCGCAGCTCGCTCGGGCTGAGCGAGCCGGCGGCCCAGCGGATCGCGTCAGAGACGTTCGACTTGCCGGAGCCGTTCGGCCCCACGATCACGCCCACGCCGCGCTCCAGGCGCACCTCGACGGTGTCCGGGAAGGACTTGAAGCCACGCAGCCTGACGGCACGGAGATGCACCGCGCCGGACCCTAGCGTCGGGGACGGACGGCCCTAGTCGGCGTCTTCGGCGTCGTCGTCGCGGGCGAGCGGACGGTCCTCGTCCGGCTGCGCGGAGTCCTCGAACAGCTCGAGGATGCCGCGGTCATCGGCGGGCTTCGGCTCCTCGTCCTCGAGGCGCCGGAGCTTGAGCTCCGAGTTCGTCGGGCGCCGCTCAGCCATCAGACGGCGAAGGATGCCAAATGTCGGCCACGGCCGCGAGCGCCTCGCGGGCCGCCGCCTGCTCGGCCTCCTTCTTCGACCGGCCCTCGCCCACCCCGAGCTGCGTCCCGTCGACCAGCGCGGCGCAGCGGAAGCGCCGGTCGTGCGGAGGCCCGGCGGAGTCGATCACGGTGTACGAGACGTGCTTGCCGAGCCGCACAGCGGCCTCCTGCAGCTCGGTCTTGTACTCGACGTGCTCGTTCAGCGCGTAGTCGATCCGCTCGGCGAACGCGTCCACGACCGCCTCCTCGATCGCGGCGAAGCCGTGCTCGAGGAAGAGCGCGCCGAGCGCCGCCTCGAGCAGCGCGGCGAGCACGTTGCGGTTGGTGGGCAGCCGCCGCGCCTCCTCGGGCACGTCGGCCGGCATCCGCTCCGCGAGCAGGTCGCCGAGCTCGAGCTCGCCCGCGACGATCGCGCAGCTCGAGCGCGAGACGATGTTCGCGCGCGCCTTCGCCAGCGCGCCCTCGTTCGCCTCCGGGTTCCGCTCGTAGAGGACGTGCGCGATCGCGAGCTCGAGGACGCTGTCGCCCAGGAACTCCAGCCGCTCGTACGACGACGGCCGGTCCTCCGCCCAGGAGGCGTGGGTGAACGCGGTCGCCGCCAGCTCGGCCGGCAGCGCCGCGATCAGCCTTGCGAGCTCGCTGTCGCTACTGGTGCGACGTGACGTAGTCGACGGCCTGGCCGACGGTGGTGATCGTCTGAGCGTCCTCGTCCGAGATCTTGATCCCGAACTGGTCCTCCAGCTCCATGATCAGCTCGACGAGGTCGAGCGAGTCGGCGTCGAGATCCTCCTGGAACGACGCTTCCTCCGTGATGTCGCCTTCGTCGATCCCGAGCTGCTCGGTCAGGACTTCCTTGACCCGCTCGAAGACTTCCTCGCGCGATGCTGCCATGTCACCTCGTCTTTGTTCTGTTGGGGGCCGAAAGCGCGCCGATCATACAACCTCGGCCCGCTGGGGCAGACGCTTTGCGAGCGCGCCGACGACGTCGTGCTCGACGCCGCGAGCGGCGAGGCGGATCGCGTTCGCGATCGCGGTGCTCGACGAGTTCCCGTGCGCGATCACCGCGAGCCCACGCAGGCCGAGCAGGTAGGCGCCGCCGTAGGTGTCGGGGTCGAGCCGGTGGCGGAGCCTGCGCGACGCCGGGCGGATCAGCAGGCCGCCGAGCTTGCCGGTCGCCGTCGCGGTGATCTCGTCGCGCAGCGAGCCGAGCAGTGTGCGGATCGTCCCCTCGACCGTCTTCAGCGCCACGTTGCCGGTGAAGCCGTCCGTGACGACGACGTCGGCAGCGCCGGCGAGGATGTCGCGCCCTTCGCAGTTGCCAGCGAACTCGAGCTCGCTGGCCTCGAGCAGCGCGTGCGCCTCGAGCGTCAGCTGGTTGCCCTTCTCCGCCTCCTCGCCGATCGAGAGGAGCTTCACGACCGGGTTGGCGACGCCGAGGATCTCCTCCGCGAAGACGGCGCCCATCGTCGCGAACTGGAGCAGGTGCTCGGGCCGCGCGTCGGCGTTCGCGCCGGCGTCGATCAGGACCGAGGGACCGCTCCCGGACGGGATCGGGACGGCGATCGCCGGGCGCAGCACGCCCGGGAGCCTGCGCAGCTCCAGCAGCCCGGCGGCGAGCATCGCGCCGGTGTTGCCGGCGGAGACGACGGCGTCGGCGTCGCCCTCGTGCACGGCGCGGACGCTGGCGACGAGCGAGCTGTTCGGCTTCGAGCGCACCGCCTCGGCGGGCTTCTCGTGCATCTCGATCACGTCCGGCGCCTCGCGCAGCTCGAGGCCCTGCGCGTCGAGGCCGGCCGGGCCGAAGAGGACGGGCGTCAGCGCGCCGGCGCGCGCGGCGAGCGCTCCCGCGACGATCTCCGCCGGACCGCGGTCTCCCCCCATCGCGTCGACGGCGACCCTCGCCATGACGCTCACTCTACGGAGTTACGGGGCGTCGATCCGGAGCGGCTCGACCTCGCGGCCCTTGTAGGTGCCGCAGGTCGGGCAGACGCGGTGCGGGCGCTTCGGCTGGCCGCAGCGGTCGCAGACGTTCACCTTGGGCGCGCTGATCGCGTGCGTCGCGCGCCGCTTGTCGCGACGGGACTTGGAGGTTTTCCTCTTCGGGACGGCCATGAGCGCGGCGCAGTATAGCCGCGGGGCGATACGGTCCAGGCATGGAGACGAGAACGCTCGGACAGGGGCTCGAGGTGTCGGCCGTCGGGCTCGGGTGCATGGGCATGTCGTTCGCGTACGGCGAGGCCGACGAGGAGGAGTCGATCGCGACGATCCGGCGCGCGCTGGAGATCGGGGTGACCTTCCTCGACACGGCGGAGCTCTACGGGCGCGGCGAGAACGAGAAGCTCGTCGGCCGCGCGGTCGGCGCCAGGCGGGACGAGTACGTGATCGCGACCAAGTTCTGGGGACACATCGAGGAGCGCCGCGTCGACGGCAGCCCCGAGTACGTGCGCCTGGCCTGCGAACGGTCGCTCCGCCATCTCGGGATCGACCACATCGACCTCTACTACCAGCATCGCGTCGACCGGGACACGCCGATCGAGGAGACCGTCGGCGCGATGGCGGAGCTCGTCGCCGAGGGGAAGGTGCGCCATCTCGGGCTCTCCGAGGCGTCGGCGCAGACGATCCGCCGCGCGCACGCGGTCCACCCGATCACGGCCCTCCAGTCCGAGTACTCGCTCTGGACGCGCGACCTCGAGCCGGAGATCCTGCCGACGCTGCGCGAGCTGGGGATCGGGCTCGTCGCCTACTCCCCGCTCGGGCGCGGCTTCCTCGCGGGGCGCTTCTCCTCGCCGGACGAGATCGGCGAGGGCGACTTCCGCAGCTCGAACCCGCGCTTCGCGAACTGGGAGGAGAACAAGCGCCTCGCGGACGTCGTGCGCGCGGTCGCCGAGCGGCGGG
>DASZYW010000128.1:0-1959 GCA_035545195.1 Gaiellaceae bacterium | reverse complement strand
CGGGAGCGCAGCACGCGATCCTCACCCCCGCGCGAGAGCACCAGCTGGAGGAGGTCGGCGTATGAGCCACTTGCTGCTGGTCGCGAACGAGACGCTCGGCCGCGGGGAGCTCGTCGAGCAGCTGAAGGGCCGCGGCGACGATCTGCACGTGACGGTCGTCTCGCCGGTCAACCAGCCGCAGCGCGGCTACGTCGTCTACTCGGACACGCGCCGCGCCTCCGCGCACCGGCGCCTCGAGCGCGCGCTGGAGGCGATCCGCGGGACCGGGATCGCGGCCGAGGGCTACCTCGTCGAGGCCGACCCGGCCGAGGCGGTGCGCGACGCGATCGCGACGCTCGAACCGCCGATCGACGCGGTGCTCGTCTCGACGCATCCCGAGGAGAAGTCGGGCTGGCTGCGCCGCGGCGTCCTCGACCGGATCCGCTCCGCCGCGGGCGGGCTCGCGGTCGACCACGTCGTCCCGTCGCGCGGCGGCGACGGCGAGGCGAACGTGCTCGTGATCGCGAACGAGACGGTGCTCGGCGAGCCGCTGCTGGCGACGATCCGCGAGCGCGCGAAGCGCTCCAACGCGAGCTTCCTGATCATCTCGCCGCAGACCGACCCGAGCATGGCGGCGCACCCCGAGGCGGAGCGGCGGCTGAAGCGCGCGCTGACCGAGCTGCGCGGCGAGGGCCTCGACGTCCACGGCCAGGTCGCGCACCCCGACCCGTTCAGCGCCGCGCTGGAGGCGGTGCACGACGAGCGCGTGGACGAGATCGTCGTCTCGACCTTCCAGCCGGAGGCGTCCGGCTGGTTGCGCAGGGATCTGGTGACGCGGCTCCGCAAGGAGACCGGTCTCCCGGTCGAGCACGTCGTCGTCGAGCAGCCGGTGGAGGTGAACGCGTAGTGGCCGCCGCAGCGCACGCCGAGGAGCACCATCACGGACCGCCCGCGCCGCACTTCAGCTCGCGGGTCACGCCGGGCATCCTCGGGATGTTCCTCTTCATCGCGTCGGAGATCATGCTCTTCGGCGCGTTCTTCACGGCCTACTTCTTCGTCCGGGTCGCGAACGGGACGCCGTGGCCGACGCCGCCGTTCCATCTCCCCGTCTTCGTCGCCGGGATCAACACCTGCATCCTCGTCACCTCGAGCTTCACGGTGCACTGGGCGACGCAGTCGATCAAGCGCGGCAACGTCTGGGGGATGCGCGCCGGGATGCTGCTGACGTTCCTGATGGGACTGACGTTCCTCGTCACGCAGGGCCGCGAGTACTCGCGGATCGGCTTCGCCCCCAAGGACGGCGCGTTCGCGACGATCTTCTACTGCCTGACCGGCCTGCACGGCGCGCACGTCTTCGTCGGACTCTCGATCCTGCTCTTCATGACGATCCGCGCCTTCCGCGGGCACTTCTCGGCGGAGCACCACCACGGCATCGAGATCGCCGGGATCTACTGGCACTTCGTCGACGTGATGTGGATCGTCGTCTACACGACCGTCTACATCCTCTGACGAGCGGGTAGGGCCCCGGCATGCGCAACCCGCTCCGCAGGGAAGAGGAGATGTTCCGCTTCCTGATCGTCGTGATCGTCGGCGCGCTGGTGATCGTCGGCGCCGCCTACATCGAGACGTGGGTCGGCGTCGCCGCCGCGGTGCTCGTGCTGGGCGGGATCGGGGTCTGGCTGTCGCGGCCGCCGGTCGAGGGGCCGCAGGAGCCCGCGCCGGCCGCGCCCACGCCGGCCGGGACGCATCGCGTGCTGCTCCTCGCGGCGCCGGACGCGGACGTGGCGGAACTGCGCGACGGCATGCGGACGCGGCTCGACGGACACGACGCCGAGGTGCTGGTCGTCGTGCCCGCGCTCGCGTCGGCGGTCGAGGCGATCACCGGCGCCGTGGACGACCGACGCGGCGCCGCGGAGCGCACCGCCGACGCGCTCGCGGCGCAGCTGACCGCGGTCGGCATCCCCGCGCGCGGCGCGGCGG
>DASZYW010000127.1:0-3356 GCA_035545195.1 Gaiellaceae bacterium | reverse complement strand
GCGTACCACCACTCGTAGCGGAGCCTCCGCCGCACGATCACGTAGGAGGTGGCGACGACCGCGAGCAGGAGCCCGGTGCCGACCGTGGCGACGATCATCCCCGGGTAGACGCCGCCCCAGATCATGGTCGAGATCTCCTTGCCGAGCGAGAACTTGTCCATCAGGGCGTAGCCCCAGACGCTGAAGACGACGTGCGCGACGACGAGCTCGATCGTCGCGTGGCCGTTCCAGCGATGCCAGACCGTCAGCTTGTCGAAGCCGACGAGGCGCTCGAGCTGCGGCAGCCGCGCGAGCAGGACGACCTGGATCAACGCGAGGTAGGCGCTGACGAGGCCCGTGATCCGGGCCAGGCTCGTCAGCAGCTCGCCGCTGCCGGTGACGTGCAGGTTGCCGCCGTGGACCCAGAGCCAGACGATCGCGCCGGCGTTCCCGAGCACGACCGCCCAGACGACGGCGAGGCCTGCGGTGCGGCGCAGCGCGGGGCGCGAGGCCGCGGCGGCTCGCGGCAGCGGGTCGGCGATCGTGCCGGCGTCGGTCATCTCCCGCATGAGACCAGGAGTTCCTGAGAGCCGCCTGAGATCGAAGCGGATTTACGCGCGCCTTACGCGGCCGGGTCGGCGGCGCTCTTAGCGGCCTCTCACCCGCAGCGGCACACTTAGCTCCGAGATGCTCGTTCTGGTTGTCGACGACGATCGCGCCGTGCGCGAGGCGCTCGAGCGGGCGCTGCAGCTGAACGGCTACGAGGTCGTGCTCGCCTCCGACGGCGACTCCGCGCTCGCGGCGGTCGAGAGCCGCACGCCGGACGCGGTGATCCTCGACGTGATGATGCCCGGCCTCGACGGGCTCGACGTGACGCGCCGCCTGCGCCGGCTGGGGAACCGCGTGCCGATCCTCCTGCTCACCGCCCGCGACGCCGTCGGCGACCGCGTCGAGGGCCTCGATGCCGGCGCCGACGACTACCTGCCGAAGCCGTACGACCTGGAGGAGCTGCTCGCGCGCGTCCGGGCGCTGCTGCGCCGCGCGCTCCCGGAGGCGCCGGGCGAGGTGCTCCGCTTCGCAGACCTGACGCTCGACCTCGGCTCGATGGACGCGCGCCGCGCCGGCCGCCGCTTCGAGCTGACGACGACTGAGGCGCACCTACTCGAGCTCTTCATGCGCAACCCACGGCAGGTGCTGCCGCGCTCGCTGATCTACGAGCGGGTCTGGGGCTACGACTTCAGCCACTCCTCGAACGCGCTCGACGTCTACGTCGGCTACCTGCGCCGCAAGACCGAAGCCGACGAGGAGCCGCGCCTGATCCACACCGTTCGCGGCACCGGCTACGTGCTGCGCGAGCCGTGACCCTCCGCACGCGCCTCACGCTGGTCGCGGCGCTCGTCGTCGCCGCCGTCGTCGCCGCGGCCTCGGTCACGACGTACTTCGTGATGCGCCACGAGCTCTACAAGCAGGTGGACCGGGAGCTCGCCCAGCACGCGCAGGATCCGCGCGCCGTGTTCCGCGGCCCGAGCCCGTACGGCGGCGACTACGTGACGCTGATCAACCCGAGTGGCTCGATCGCGGCCGGGCTCAACATCCCGGTCGACAGGAGCGTGCGCACCGTCGCCGCCGGCACCCACACCTCGTTCTTCCGGAGCGCGACCGTCGAGGGCTACCACGTGCGCGAGGTGGTCGTCCCGCTCGGCGGCGGCGGCGCGGTCGTGGTCTCGCGCGTCGTCAACTACATCGACCACGACCTGAGCCGGCTGCGCCTGATCCTGCTGCTCGTCTCGCTCGGCGGCGTCGGCGCGGCCACCCTCGCAGGGTTCGTCGTCTCCCGGGCGACGCTCGCGCCGGTGAGGAGGCTGACCGCGGCGGCCGAGCGGATCGCGCAGACCGGCGACCCGAGCGAGCGCGTGCCGCAGCCGGGCCGCGGCGAGCTCGGCCGGCTCGGCTCCTCCTTCAACACGATGCTCGGCGCGCTCGAGGAGTCGCTGGAGACGCAGCGGCGCTTCGTCGCGGACGCGTCGCACGAGCTGCGCACGCCGCTGACGAGCCTCCAGACGAACATCGACGTGCTGCGCCAGCGCAACGAGCTCGACCCGGACACGCATCGCCGCCTCGTCGAGGACCTGCAGCGCGAGTCGCACGAGATGCGCTCGCTGATCGGCGGCCTGCTGGAGCTCGCGCGCGGCGACCGCCGCCAGGAGAAGGCCGCCGTCCAGTTCGACGAGCTCGTCGAGAGCGCGGTCGAGCGTGCGCGGGCGCGCTTCCCCGAGCTGATCTGGAGCTCCGAGCTGGAGCCGACGCCGGTCACCGGCTACGGCGACCGGCTCGAGCGCGCCGTCTGGAACCTGCTCGAGAACGCGGGCAAGTGGAGCGAGAGCGGCGGCACCGTCGAGGTGACGCTGCGCGGCGGCGAGCTGCAGGTCCGCGACCACGGCCCCGGCATCGCGGCGGAGGACCGGCCGCTGGTCTTCCAGCGCTTCTACCGCGCGAGCGCCGCGCGCTCG
Source organism: Gaiellaceae bacterium (assembly GCA_035545195.1). Taxonomy (GTDB): domain Bacteria; phylum Actinomycetota; class Thermoleophilia; order Gaiellales; family Gaiellaceae; genus Palsa-739. The sequence continues at coordinate 867 of DASZYW010000127.1, read as the reverse complement.
ATGCCCGGCTCCGGGCTCGGCCTGGCGATCGTCCACGACGTCGCCGAGGCGCACGGCGGGACGGTCAGCGCGGACGAGGCGCCGGGCGGCGGCACGCTCATCCGGTTCTCCCTGAACGGCGCGGCGCGCAGCGAAAACTCTTAGGGCAGGCTCATCCAGGGCTGGTTTCCTGGGAGGTGCACCGAAACCCTCCCCTTGGCCCGTCCGGCGCCTCCGCACCCTTCCCCTCTTGTGCGGAGGCGCCGGACCGTTCTCAGGAGACTCCCAGCGGCCGTTGCTGAACTGGAGGGGTGAACGGGGTCGACGGCAACGAGCGCCTGACCGCGACGACCGGCGTGGCGCTGATCCTGCTGCTCGCCGCGGAGGGCGTGACGATCGTCTTCCTGCGGCCGCTCTTCTCGGTGCACGTCTTCGTCGGGATGCTGCTGATCCCGCCCGTCGCGCTGAAGCTGGCCAGCACCGGCTGGCGCTTCTGGCGCTACTACAGCGGCCGGCCCGACTACGTGCGCCGCGGCCCGCCGTTCCTGCCGCTGCGGCTGCTCGCCCCGCTCGTCGTCGTCGCGACGCTCGGGGTGTTCGCCACCGGCGTCGCGCTGCTCGTCGTCGGACCGGGCGGCGGGATCCTCGTCGGCCTGCACAAGGGCTCGTTCGTCGTCTGGCTCGTCGCGACCGGCCTGCACGTGCTCGGGCACCTGCAGCGCGTGCCGGGCCTCGTGCTCGGCGACCGCCGCCTGCCGGGCGTGCTCTCGCGGCGGGTCGCGCTCGGCGGCGCGCTCGTCCTCGGCCTGGTGCTCGCCGTCGCGACCGTCAAGTACGCGCACCCGTGGGAGCACTGGCTGAGCGCCGGCCACCGCGGCGACGGCTAGC
>DASZYW010000126.1:0-3421 GCA_035545195.1 Gaiellaceae bacterium | reverse complement strand
GGTCGCGAAGATGTCGCGCTCGAGCTCCTCCTGCGGGACGGCGAGATAGTCCTCGGGCCGGTGGTACTTCCGGAAGAGCTTCTCGGTGACGCGGTTGACGTTCACGTCGGTCGTCTGGGCGGAGAGCATCACGGAGACGAGTAGCTCGAGCGGGTTGCGGAAGGTGAGCGCGATCGCCGCGTCGGCGTGCTCGACGGCGAGCCGCTCGATCACCGGCCGGATCCGCTCCCGCTTCGGCCCGACACGCCTCCTGGCCTCCCTGACGAAGCTACGAGGCAACCGCCACCGGCGGCGCGTACGCGCCCGGGTCACGCAGGCGGGGGCCGGCGCAGACGAGGTCGAGCGCGGGGCAGTCGGAGCACGCGAACTCGCTCGGCGTAGGCCGGAACTCGCCCGCCTGGATACGCGCGATCGCCTCGGAGAGCTCCGCCTCGAGCTCCGGCACCTGCGCCCGCGCGAACGTCGTCACGACGACCGCGTCCGGGCGCTCGAGGAACTGGTACGCGACCTCGACCTCCTCCGCACCGGCCCGGAAGCACGCGAGCGCGTAGACGAGGCGCTGCAGCCGGTAGTCCGCCTCCACGATCTCCTCCGGCGACGACTCCCCGAGCAGGTTCGTCTTGTAGTCGACGACGAGCGCGCGCGGCCCGTGGAGGTGCATGACGTCGAGGAAGCCGTGCAGGAGGACGCCGTCGTGCTCGAACGTGAAGTGGCGCTCCTTCTCGACCGGCGCCAGCGCGGCGACGCGCGCGGCGAGCGGCGAGGCGCAGTACGACTCGACGAAGCCGCGGATCCGCGCCAGCTCCTCGTCGCTCACGCTCGGGTACCACGCGCGCACCTGCTCGAGCTCGGGCGCGGCCGGCGCCGCGAGGTCGAGCTGCTCGAGGAGCCGGTGGACGGCGTCCCCGACCTCGACCGCGCGCAGCCCCTCGGCGGCGCCGCGCGCCGCCTGCGGGCGCTCGGACATGCCTGCGACGCGCAGCGCGAAGTACTTGTACGAGCACTGCTCGAAGAGGGAGAGCGCCGTGAACGAGAGCCTGCGCACGCGGTGCAGCGGCGGCTGCGGCACCGGCTCGAGCGCCGGCAGCACCGGCGCCGGGGCGGGCGCGGCGACGTCCTCGGGCGCGGCGAAGAGCGCGAGCTGGCCGGCCTCCGGCACGGCCTCCTCGTCGTCCTCCACGGGCTCGTCGGCCCAGGCGGCGGCGTCGAAGCGGTCGAGGCGGACGACCAGCCGCGCGTCGCCGCGGGCGAGCTCGACCGGAGCGTCGCCCGTCGCCTCCAGCTCCTCGTCGGCGGCGAGCCGGGAGAGCACCCAGCCGATCGGCGTCGACGCGTCCCGTTCCGTGCCGCGGTCGATCGAGCCGGAGACGATCAGGCGCTCCTTGGCGCGCGTCATCGCGACGTAGTAGAGGCGCAGCCGCTCCGCCCGCTCCTCCTCGCGGCGCGCCTCGCGCACCTCGTCGTAGTCGAAGGCGCCGCGGCGCCTCGTCGTGAGCGGATCGGCGACCCGGAAGCCGAAGCGGCCGTCGGAGAGCGCCAGGATCTCGTCCGGCGACGGCGGCGCCTTGTCGCGGCCGGCGTCGGCGACGATCACGACCTTGAACTCGAGCCCCTTCGCCGCGTGGATCGTGAGCAGGCGCACCGCTCCCCCGCCCTCCTCCTCGGCGACGGCCTCCAGCTCGCGCGCGCCAACCGCCTCCTGCTCGGCGACGAAGCGGACGAAGCCCTCGACGTCCGGGCCGCGCAGCTCCTCGTAGGAGCGGGCGAGCCGCGCGAGCTTGCGCATGTTCGCGTAGCGGCGGCGGCCGTCCCACTGCGCGAGCACGGCCAGGTCGTAGTCGTGCTCGCTGACGATCCGCTCGCAGAGGCGCTCCAGCGAGAGCCGCGGCATCGCCGCCACGAGCCGGTCGAAGCGCTGCCGGAACGCTCGCAGGAGCCGCTCGTCGCGCTCGCCGAGCCCCGGCGGCAGCGCGTGCTCGATCCCGGAGAAGAGCGGCCGCCGCGACGCGACGCGCCGGATCAGCGCCAGCCCGTCGTTGGAGACGCCGACGAACGGCGACGCGAGCACCGAGAGCAGCGCGACGTCGTCGTAGCGGTTCTGGAGCAGGCGCAGGTACGCGAGCATGTCCACGACCTGCTGCTGGCCGAAGTAGCCCTTGCCGGTCGCGCGGTAGGTCGGTAGCCCCGCCCTGCGCAGCTCGTCCTCGTACCACTCCGCGTCCGTCCCGGCGGCGAAGAGCAGGACGATCTCGCCCGGCTCGGCGGCGCCCGCGTCCACGAGCTCGCGCACGCGCCGCGCGACCGCACGCGCCTCGGCGCGGCGCCAGTGCACGCCGCTCTCGGCGTAGCTCGCCTTGTCGGTGACGAGCAGCTCGACCGGCTGCCCGAAGACCGGGTCGGGGAACTCCGCCGCCGCCGCGAGCTCCTGGAACTCGTCGCCGAAGTGCGAGCCGAACAGGTGGTTGACCGCCGCGAGCACCTCCGGACGCGAGCGGTAGTTGCGCGTCAGCGGCAGGAGCTGCGCGCTCGAGGCGCGCCGCTCGCGGAAGACTGCGACATCCGCGTGGCGGAAGCCGTAGATCGACTGGAACTCGTCGCCGACGAAGAAGATCTCGGTGTCCGGGCCGCGCAGGAGATCCACCAACTCGGTCTGGAGCCGGTTCGTGTCCTGGAACTCGTCGACCATGATCGAGCGGAAGCGGAGCGACTCCTGCTCGCGAATCTCCGGGTGGTCGCGCAGCAGGTCGCGCGCGATCAGCTGCAGGTCCTCGAAGTCGAGCGCCGACTCCCGCGCCTTCGCCTCGGCGTACGCGGCCGCGAACGCGGTCAGCAGCTCCTGGAGGTGCGCCCGGTCGCGGCTCGCGAGTTCGTCCAGCGCCGCCTGCTCGACGGCAGCGAGCGCCTCCGCGTAGCTGGCCGCGCGCTCGCCCCGCGCCTTGAAGCCGCCGAGGTCGAAGAGCCGGTCCGGCCGCGTGTCGCGTCCGAGCAGCGCCAGCAGCTCCGTCGCGGCCCGCGCCTGGTTCTCGGTCGCCGCCCCGTCCTCGGCGAGGCAGCGCGCCGCCTCCCGCAGCTCCTCGACGCGAGCCTCGAGCTCCGGCTCGCCCGCCACGGCGAGGTCGAGCTCGCGCCCGGCCGAGCGCAGCGTCTCGTAGACGCCGGTCAGCATCCGCCGCAGCCCCTCGCCACCGTAGGTCGCGAGCAGCCTCAGCCGGTCGGGGTCGCCGCCGGCGCAGAACTCGGCGAGCGCCGTCCGGAAGGCCTCGCCGCGGATCACCGCGCCCTGCGCGTCGTCGAGCTCGCGGAAGCGCGGGTCGAGCCCGGCCTCGAACGGGTGCGCCTTGAGCAGGCGGTTGCAGAAGCCGTGGATCGTCGAGATCCAGGCGCCGTCGAGCTCGCGCGCGAGGTCGTGGCGGCCGCGCTC
>DASZYW010000125.1:0-5066 GCA_035545195.1 Gaiellaceae bacterium | reverse complement strand
CGCGCGCGAGCTCGCGGATCTCCTCTTGGAGCGTGGTCGCGATCACAGGACCTCCAGGGAGACGTGGAGCGAGCGCGCGGAGTGCGTCAGCCCGCCGACGGAGATGAAGTCGACGCCGGTCTCGGCGTAGGAGCGGATCGTCGCGAGCGAGATCCCCCCGGACGCCTCGAGCTCGGCGCGGCCCGCGGTCAGCGCGACCGCGTCCGCGACCTGCTCGGGCGTCATGTTGTCGAGCAGGATCCGCCGCACGCCGGCGGCGAGCGCCTCCTCGACCTGCGCGAGCGTCTCGGCCTCGACCTCGATCGGCGTCCCGTCGAACGCGGCGGCCGCCGCGGCGATCCCGCCGGCGATGCGCAGGTGGTTCTCCTTCACGAGCACGGCGTCGTAGAGACCGCTGCGGTGGTTCGTCCCGCCACCGGTGCGGACGGCGTACCTCTCCAGCGCCCGCAGGCCCGGTGTCGTCTTGCGCGTGTCGAGGATCCTCGCGCCGGTGCCGCCGACGAGCTCGGCGTGGCGGCGGGTGAGGGAGGCGATCCCGCAGAGGCGGGCGAAGAGGTTGAGCGCGACGCGCTCCCCGGTGAGGATCGCTCGCGCGGGGCCCTCTACGCGCGCGACGAGTGCGGGCGTGTCGGTCACCGCGGCGCCCTCCTCCAGCACGGACTCGACCTCGACCGACGCATCGAGGGCGCGGAAGACGGCGGCGGCGACCGGGACGCCGCAGACGACGCCCGGCTCCTCTAGCAGCAGCTCCGCGCGGCAGCGCGCGTCGGCGGGCACGAGCGTGTCGGTGGTCAGGTCGCCGGCGCCGACGTCCTCGGCGAGCGCCGCCGCGACGACGCGTTCGATGTCGGCCTGCGTCAGCTCCATCGCTCGAGCGCGGGCTCCTCGGCGCCGGCGGGGAAGACGAGATGCCCCGCGAGGGCGTCGTCCTGCGCGGGGAAGTCCTCGCGGAAGTGGACGCCGCGGCTCTCCTCGCGCGCCAGCGCGCCGCACGCGATCAGGCGCACCAGCGTGCTGGGCGACTCGGCGAGCGGCGCGAGCCCGGCGGCGGAGCGGATCAGGCCTGCGCGCTCCCAGAGCTCGCCGCCGTCGGGGCGAGGCTCCTGCTCGCGAGCAAGTAACAGTCTGTTACTTGCTGCGGGACCGTCGGCGAGCGCGGCGAGCGCGGCGCGGCGCCCGAAGACGAGGCACTCGAGCAGGGAGTTCGACGCGAGCCGGTTCGCGCCGTGGACTCCGGTGGCGGCGCACTCGCCGGCCGCGTAGAGCCCGGGCACGGAGGTGCGCCCCTCGAGGTCGGTCTTGATCCCGCCGATCGCGTAGTGCGCGGCGGGGGAGACGGGGATGGGCTCGTCGGCCGGGTCGTAGCCCGCGCGCTCCAGCGTCGCCATCAGGGTCGGGTAGCGGTCGCGCTCGATCTCCCGCAGGTCGAGCCGGGCGCGGCTGCGCGCCGCGATCGCGCGCGCGACGACGTCGCGGGGTGCGAGCTCGTCGACGAAGCGCTCGCCGTCGTCGTCGAGCAGCGTCGCGCCGGCGCCGCGCAGCGCCTCGGAGAGCAGGAAGCCGTCGTCGAGCAGCGCGGTGGGGTGGAACTGCACGAGCTCCATGTCCGCGAGCTCGGCGCCCGCCCGCCGCGCGAGCAGGAGCCCGTCGCCGGCGGAGCCGTGCGGGTTGGTGGTGCGAGCCCAGAGCGCTGCGTAGCCGCCGGTGGCGAGGATCGTCGCGCCCGCCTCGATCTCCCGCGTGGGCGTACGGACGGGGCCGAGGCCGAGCACGGGCTCGCCCTCGAGCACGTCGATCCGGGGATGCTCGCGCACGCGCGCGGCGAGCGCGTCGGCGATCACGCGCCCGGTCTCGGCGCCGTTCGCGTGGACGACGCGGCTGCGGGAGTGGCCGCCCTCGCGGGCCAGGCCCTCGTCGAACGACACTCCCAGCGCGCGCAGGCCGGCGATGCGCTCGGGCGCCTCGTTGGTGAGCACGTCGACCGCGCTCTCGCGACAGAGCCCGCGTCCGGCGGCCAGCGTGTCGGCGGCGTGCAGCTCCGGATCGTCGTCCGGCCCGACGGCCGCGGCGACCCCGCCCTGCGCGGCGTAGCTCGACGTCGAGTCGAGCGAGCCCTTCGAGAGCACGAGGACGGAGGCCTCGTCCGCCGCGGTCAGCGCCGCCGTCAGGCCCGCGATCCCGGAGCCGACGACGACCAGGTCGTACGAGAACTGTAGTTTCTGACTCAAAGTCGATAACCTGTGTAGCAGAGTGTACACGGTTAGCGACTCCCGAGCGAAAACAGCGACCCACGCCGTGCTCGCCGCAGTGCTCCGCGTCCGCGAGGGCAGTCTCGAAGCGCTGCTCTGGCAGCGCGCCCGCGAGCCGCACGCAGGCTCGTGGTCGCTTCCCGGCGGGATCCTCGAGGAGCACGAGACGTTGGAGGAGTCGGTGCGCCGCCACCTGGCGCAGAAGGTCGACGTCCAGGAGCTCTCGCATCTCGAACAGCTGGAGACGCGCAGCGAGCCGGGGCGGAACCCCGCGCGCCGCGAGCTCGCGACCGCCTTCGTCGGGCTCGTCCCGACCGACGCCGACCCGAGCCTGCCGGACGACACGAGCTGGCACCCGGTCGACGCGCTGCCCGAGCTCGCGTACGACCACGAGCCGATCCTGCTCAGCGCCCGCGAGCGGCTGCGGGGGAAGCTCTCGTACACGAACCTCGGCTTCGCGCTCGCGCCGGCCGAGTTCACGATGGCGGAGCTGCGCGACCTGTACGCCGGGGCGCTCGGCCACCGCGTCTCGGCGACGAACCTCCAGCGTGTCCTGCTGCGCCGCGGCCTCCTCGAGCCGACCGGCGGGCGGCGCCACTACGGCGCCTCGGGCGGCCGGCCGGCGGCGCTCTACCGCTTCCGCTCCCGCGAGCTGAGGATCACCGACCAGTTCGCGGTGCTCCGTCCGCCCTCGGACGCCCCGCCTACAATGGCTCGCTGAGTGGCGACCATGACGACGACCGCGCAGGCCGAGGGCAACCCTCGCGCCCGGCTTGCCGCCCTCTGCGGAGCGCTCTCCGCGCTCTCTGTGCCGGCTGCGGTCGTCTTCGCGGAGCGCTCCACGAAGGTCGACCTGGTCGACGCAGCGTGGTCGGTCCCGGTCGCGGTCTTCTTCGCGCTCGCCGCGTTCCTGCTCGCCCGCGGCGCCCGCGGCACCCTCGCGCGGACGCTCGAGCGCTCGGGCGGCGCCCGCGCGATCCGCATCGCGCGCTTCCTCGCCGTCGCCGGCACGAGTTTCGCGCTCGCAGCGGCAATTGCGGTCGGGTTCTACGAGCTTCTGCTTCGGCTCGAAGGCTGACCCTCGTAGACTGAACCGAGTCGTGTTCGAGATCGGGAACAGCCTCCGCGAGGCGCGCGTGCGCCAGGGGCTCGGCTACTCCGAGGTCGAGCTCGCGACGAAGATCCGGGCGAAGTACATCCGGGCGCTCGAGGAGGAGGACTTCGACGTCCTGCCGAGCGAGACTTACGCGCGCGGGTTCCTGCGCGCCTACGCCGAGCAGCTCGGGCTCGACGGCCAGCTGTACGTCGACGAGTTCGCGTCGCGCTTCGGCTCGGTGTGGCGCGAGGACCAGCCGCACCGGCCGCAGTCGCGCGTGTACGCGAGGCGCGGCGTCGAGCGTCGCGCCGTCGCCCTCGCGCTCGCCGGGATCGCGGTGCTCGTCGTCCTCGTCTTCGTGGCCTGGAAGTTCGGCGGCGCGAGCCCCTCGACGCCCTCGGTCGTCCCTCCCGCCACGCCGTCCGTGGCGCCCGAGCTCGCCCTGCGCGGCCTGAGCGGCGGCACCTACGTCGAGGTCCGGCGCAACTCGCGGGACGGCAAGGTACTGCTGCAGGCGACCGTGCCGCGCGGCGGGACGGAGAAGCTGACCGGGACGCGCTTCTACCTGTACGTGCGCCGCCCGCAGGGCCTGCGCGTGACCCTCGGCGGCAAGCCGGTCGCGCTGCCGTCCGGGCGCAACCTGCGCGTGGTCGTCACGCCGGAGCAGACGATCCGCCTCTCCGGGTGAGCCGCCCGCGTGCGGCGATCGTCGTCACGGGCAGCGAGCTCGTGCGCGGCGAGCGCACCGACCTGAACGGGCCCTTCCTCGCGCGGCAGGCGCTCGAGCACGGCCTCGAGCCCGCGCGGATCACGATCGTCGGCGACAGCCCCGACGAGCTCGAGGCCGCGCTGCGCGACGGGCTCGAGGCGGACGCCTGCCTCGTCTCCGGCGGCCTCGGCCCGACGCACGACGATCGCACCGTCGAGATGGTCGCGCGGGCGGCGGGAGTCGGGCTGCTCGTCGATTCCGAGCTGGAGGAGCGGATCGGCGCGGTCTCGCGCGCCGCCGCCGAGCGGCTGAAGCGGCCGTACGCCGACTTCCAGCCGGGCGTCACCAAGCAGGCGACCCGACCGGAGGGGTCGCTCGTCCTCGGCCTGGCCGGCACCGCGCCGGGACTGCTCCTGGAGACCTCGACCGGCTGCGTGACGGTGATCCTGCCCGGGCCGCCCGGCGAGTTGCAGCGCCTCTGGCCGAACGCGCTGGAGACGGAGCCGCTGCGGCGCCTGCTCGCGCGAACGCGTCCGCCCGGCCGCCGCGTGCTGCGTCTCTTCGGCGTCAGCGAGTCCGCGGTGGCGCAGGCGCTCGCCGAGGCGGGAGGCGACGGGAGCGGGGTGGAGGCGACGATCTGCGCACGCGACTTCGAGATCCACGTCGACCTCGTCGTCGAGCCCGGGGCGGACGCTCGCGCGGACGAGCTGGAGTCGGCGCTCGTGGGCCGGCTGGAGCGGTGGCTGTACGGCCGCGACGAGCGCGGCGTCGAGGAGCACGTCCTCGAGCTGTGCCGCGCACGTGGGCTCACCCTCGCGACCGCGGAGTCCTGCACCGGAGGCCTCGTCGCCGCGCGCCTGACGAGCGTTCCCGGCTCGAGCGACGTCTTCCTCGGCGGCGTCGTCTCCTACGCGAACGAGGTGAAGGAGAGCGCGCTCGGCGTCCCGGCGGAGCTGGTGGCGGCGCACGGAGCCGTGTCGCCGGAGGTGGCCGAGGCGATGGCGCGCGGGGC
>DASZYW010000124.1:0-45473 GCA_035545195.1 Gaiellaceae bacterium | reverse complement strand
GTCACCGGCCGCCCGGCGGTGCTCAACGTCACGACCGGCCCCGGCGGGCTGAACGCGTTCAACGGCGTCTTCGGCGCGTTCACCGACTCGACGCCGATGGTCGTGATCGGCGGCCAGTCGCGGCGCGACACGATGTCGTCGCTCGCCGGCGTCGCAGGCCTCCGCCAGCTCGGCGACCAGGAGGCGCGCATCGTCGAGATGGCGTGCGAGATCACCGTCTCGGCCGAGACCGTCACCGACCCGGCGCAGCTCCCGGAGCTGCTCGACCGGACGGTCGCCGCCGCGATCTCCGGCCGCCCCGGGCCGGCCTGGCTCGACGTGCCCGTGGACGTGCAGGGCGCCGAGCTCGACGCCGACCCCGACGCGCCGCTGCCCGAGCTCGTCCGGCCGGTGGCGCCGCCCGGCGACGCCGTCTACGCGGACGTGCTCGCGCGGATCGACGCGGCTCGGCGCCCGCTGATCCTCGCCGGCACCGGGATCCGCGCCGCCGGCTGCGCCGACCTGCTCGTGCCGCTCGCCGAGCGGCTGAACGTGCCGGTGGCCACGGCCTGGACGCACGACACCGTTCCCAGCGACCACCCGCTCTACGCGGGGCGGCCGGGGACGATCGGCACGCGCGCCGGCAACTTCGTCGCGCAGAGCGCCGACCTGATCCTCGTCCTCGGCTCGCGGCTGAACGTGCGCCAGGTGAGCTACAACTGGGCGGAGTTCGCGCCGCACGCGACGATCGTGTGGGTCGACGTGGACGAGGCCGAGCTGCAGAAGCCGTACGTCCGCCCCGACGTGCCGATCGTCGCCGACCTCCGCGACTTCCTGCCCGGCCTGCTCGCCGCAGCGCCGGAGACCGCAGCCCCGCGGACGGCGTGGCTCGAGTGGTGCCGTGACGTCCGCGCCCGCTTCGAGCCGAAGGCGGAGGACTACCCGGCGCGGCCCGGCGGGATCAACCCGTACCACCTCGTGCTCGAGCTCGGCGAGCTGCTCGACGGCAGCCATGTCGTCGCGTGCGGCGACGCGACCGCCTGCATCGTCCCGTTCCAGACCCTGCGCGTGCCTGCCGGGCTGAGGCTCTTCTCGAACAGCGGCTCCGCGTCGATGGGCTACGACCTCCCGGCGGCGCTCGGCGCCGCGACGGCCGCGCCCGACCGCCGCGTCGTCTGCCTCGCCGGCGACGGCTCGGTGATGATGAACCTGCAGGAGCTGCAGACGCTCGCCGCCTGGGCGCCCGACGTGCTGCTCGTGATCCTCGACAACGGCGGCTACCTCTCGATCCGCCAGACGCAGTCGAACTTCTTCGGACGCGAGTTCGGCGCGTCGCCCGCGTCCGGCGTCACCTTCCCGGACTTCGCGCGCGTCGCGGCGAGCTTCGACCTGCCGGTGACGACGCTCGACCCGGGCGGCGACTGGCGCGCGCAGGTCGCGGCCGCCGTCGCCGCGACGGGGCCGCGCGTGTGCGTGGCGCCGCTCGACCGCGAGCAGGAGTTCGAGCCGCGCCTGCGCTCGCGGATGCGCGACGGCAAGATCATGACTCCCGCGCTCGACGACATGTACCCGCACCTCGACGACGAGACGCTCGCGGCGGTGCGGGAGTCGGCGCTCGCCCTCTAGGCGAAGAGCGCGCGGTACCAGTCGACGGTCCGCGCGAGGCCGTCCTCGAGCGAGACGCGCGGCGCCCAGCCGAGCCGCTCACGCGCCTTCGCGGCGGAGAGCCACTGGTCGCGGATCTCGTGCTCGGCCTGGCCGAGGACGTTCGCCTCGACCTCGTGCCCGACGGTGGCGCGGCACGTCAGGTCGTAGATCTCGCGCACCGTCACGGGCGACTCGTGGCCGAAGTTGAACGCCTCGCCGCGGTGCTCGCCGGCGAGCGCGCGCTCCGCGAGCAGGAGGTACGCGTCGACCGCGTCGTCCACGTGCAGGTAGTCGCGGCGGAAGGTGCCGTCGCTGCGGATGATCGGCTGCTCGCCGTGCAGGAGCGAGCGGATCGTCCCCGGCACGATCCGGCTCCAGTTCAGGTCGCCGCCGCCGTAGATGTTGCCGCAGCGCGCGATCAGCGCCGGCGTCCCGTACGTCGTCGCGTACGAGGTCGCGAGCAGGTCTGTGCAGCTCTTCGACACGTCGTACGGGCTGCGTCCATGGAGCGGAAAGTCCTCGGTGTACGGGAGCCGGTCCGCGGAGCCGTAGGCCTTGTCGGAGCTCGCGACGACGACGGCGCGGACGAGGTCGGGGTGGAGGCGCGCCGCCTCGAGCACGTTCCACGTCCCCTGCAGGTTGCTCGCGAACGTCGCGGCCGGGTCGCGCAGCGCGGCCCCGACGATCGTCTGCGCGCCCAGGTGCATGATCGTGTCGACCTCGTGCTCGACGACCGCGCGGGCGACGGCGCGCGCGTCCTCGAGCTCGCCGCTGACGACCGAGATCCGCTGCAGGGTGCCGCTCCGGAGCAGCTCCGACTGCGGGTCCATGTCGCGGACGAGCGCGACGACGTAGGCGCCGTCCTCGACGAGGCGACGGGTCAGCCAGGAGCCGACGACCCCGGTCGCGCCGGTGACGAGCACCCGCTGCGGCCCGGTCACGACCAGACCTTCCAGGGCGCGTCGCCGCTGTCCCAGAGTCCGTTCAGGAGCACGAGCTCCCGGTACGTGTCCATCGGCTGCCAGAAGCCGTCGTGGCGGTACGCGCGCAGCTGGTTGTCCGCCGCCAGCCTGGCGAGCGGGTCCTGCTCGAGCACCGAGCTCTCGTCGAGGTAGTCGAAGACGCCGGGCTCGAAGACGAAGAAGCCTGCGTTCACCCAGCCCTGCTGCTGCGGCTTCTCGCGGAAGCGCTCGACGACGCCGTCGCCGATCACCTCCATCACGCCGAAGCGGCTGAGCGGCTGGACGGTCGTGACGGTCGCGAGCGCGCCGTGCGAGCGGTGGAACTCGAGTAGGCGGTCGATCGGCACGTCGGCGAGCCCGTCGCCGTAGGTGCAGATGAAGGTGCCGTCGACGTACGGCCGGGTCTGGAAGACGCGCCCTCCCGTCATCGTGTCGTCGCCCGTGTCGGCGACGGTGACCGTCCAGTTCGACTCGGCGTGGCGGCCGTGGAACTCGACCTGCTCGTGCTCGCCGAGGGTGACGGTGAAGTCGTTGTTGCGGGCGCGGTAGTTGAGGAAGTAGTCCTTGATGATCTCGCCCTTGTAGCCCACGCAGACGATGAACGACGTCAGGCCGTAGTGGGCGAAGCCCTTCATGATGTGCCAGACGATCGGCTTGCCGCCGACCTCGACCATCGGCTTCGGCCGGAACTCGGTCTCCTCACGCAGTCGCGTGCCGAGGCCGCCTGCGAGGATGACGACGCGAGGGCTGTCCACGGCTCGGAGTGAGTCTAGTCCTCTCGGACCCGGCGCCGACGCAGCCGGCCTCGTCGCACGTGCTCTGGTCGTCGAGGTCGCTCCGGGAGCGGCATGGCGCCTGCGATCGCGCCCGGGACGTCGTGCAGGAGCCAGCGCTCGAGCTCGGGATCGGCGATCCGCCGAGCGGCGCCGCCGAAGTCGAAGCCGCGCATGTCCGCGCCGTGTGCGTCGCTGGCCACGAGATGGACGAGCTCCGCGGTGAGGAGGAGCTCGGCGGTGCGAAGCGCGACCGCGCCGTAGCGACCGTCCAGAGACGCCGCGGTGACCTGCACGAGTGCGCCGGCGTCGACCAGCTCGCGCAGCCGCTCAGGGTGGGCTTGCACGTCCGGATTGATCTCCGGGTGCGCCAAGACCGGCGCGATGCCCTCCAGCGCGAGCTGGAATACGACGCTCCGCAGGTTCAGCGGCCAGGCGCCGCTCGGAAACTCCACGAGCACGTAGCTCGGGTTTCCGGCCAGGCCGAAGCGTCTGACTTCTCGCGGCTCGAGCACGGCCAGCCACTCCAGATCGAGCTCGCCGCCGCCACGGAGATCGAGTCCGACGCCCTCGCGCGCGTACGCCGAGCGGACGGCGGCGAGGGCCTCCTCCATTCGGTCGGCCGTGGTGGGGTAGTCCTGACGCACATGCGGCGTGGCGGCCAGGATCGTCACGCCCGCGGCGACTGCTGCGCGTCCGGCCTCGACGCTCTCCTCCAGCGTCTCCGGGCCGTCGTCGAGGGCCGGGAGCACGTGCGAGTGGAGATCGACGATGCTCGTTGTGGCCACCGTTCCTGAAGGCTAGAAGACGTGGGGCCCCTGGTCGGGGCCCCACGGAACGTCGTGCTGGTCTCTCGGCGTCAACCGGTGAACGGGATGAAGCCGTACGTCTTGTTGCCGTCGTAGTCGATCGCGAGAATGCGGATCCGGTAGTGCTCGCCCGGCTGCAGGCGACCGTCGGGGATCCGAAGCCGGAGCTTCAGCGTTCCCGGCTTCAGCACGGGGATGTGCAGCGCCTTCACGTCGACCTTGTTCGTGAGAGTCGTGCCACGGATCATCGTGCCCTTGAGGGCGATCGGGAGCTTCTTGCCCTTGGCGAACACGGTGATGTAGGCCGCGACCTGCTCGTTGACGAAGAAGCCGAACGAGACCGAGTGGCCGGAGAGCGACTTCAGCGAGCCCACGGTGACGCTGGAGCCGACCTGCTTCAGCTGCGCCGGCTGCGGCGAGTACAGGGTCGGATCGCCGAACTTGCCGCTTCCTGCGGGCGCGAACTTCCGGCCCGACGCGCTGATGCTGAGCTTGTCCTTCGTGACCACCGCGAAGACCGTGAGGTGACACGTGAAGATCACGACGTGCGACGCGTCCGGCTCGTAGTAGCCGTCTCGCGTCGTGGAGTCGAGGTCGCTGCAGGTGAGCGTCCCCGCGGCCACCTTGGCCTTGGCAGCGTCCGTCAGCTCCGGGGCGGCAGCGCAGCCGTTGCCGCTGTCGACGCACGGGATCGCGCCGTCGCCCGTGCTCGCGGCCAGGGTCACGGCCAGCGGCTTCTGGTCGCCGCTCAGCGTGATCGGAATGATCGTGCCCTGCGCGTTCGTGACGACGATGCTGACGGCGGCGAGGTTGCCCGCCTGGTTCGGCGGCGTCGGGTCGACGTGGATCAACGCGCCGGGGGCGGCCGCCACGATCGCGCTTGCCGCGTCGGGCGTGATGGCGACGGACGAGGTGCCGGCGCTGACGGTCTGCGTCTGGTCCGGCTTGACTGCTTGGGTCGTCTCGTTTCCGGACTGGCCGTACTGGTCGAGCGCGGCATTGTGCGCCTGCGGCAGCGCGCTCACCTGCTCCTTCTGGCTCAGCCGCGAACCGAAGACGATGCGGTGCACGGTCTGTCCGGTGACGATGTCCTTGGCCAGCGTGCCGGCGTAGCTGATTCCGCCGACCGCGGCCAGCGCGGTCAGCAGCACGACGCTCAGGCCGCCTGCCAGCGCGACGCGACGCATCGCCCAGCGGGTCGTGCTCGGGCGGGCCGCACGTGCCGTAAGCCGCTCGACGAGACCTTCCGGGACCTGCGGCTCGACCTTCGAGAAGAGCCGCTTCAGATCCGAATCCTTCCGCCACCTGTTCATGTGCATCGCCTCGACACCACCCTCACCGTCCGAATAGACACGCCGACGTTCGGGCTAGATACCGGCCGGGGCGTCCAGACCCTTACGCTCCGGTTCGACGGCTTTCGACGGCGGAGGCCGGTCGAGCTCGGCGAGCTCGCTGCGCAGGCGCCGGTTGAGGCGGTGGAGAGCGACCTCGGCGGCGTTCGTGGTCAGCCCGAGATGCGCTCCGACCTCGCGTGCCGTCAGGTCGGCTCCGTAGCGGAGCGCGACCAGCTCGCGGTCGCGCTCGGAGAGCTCGCCGAGGACGGTCGCGACGCGCAGGCGTAGCGTCGCCTCGTCGGTGAAGTCGTCGGCCGTTCCGGCGTGCAGCTCCATCTCGGCGGTCGGAACGGGAGCGCGCGCGAGGACGGCGCCGCGGTCGCTGATGCAGCGGGCGGCGATCCCGACCAGCCAGGTGAGTGGGCTGCCGCGTTTCGGGTCGTAGGAGTCCCGGTAGCGAAGGGCGCGTTCGAACGCCTCGCTGGTCACGTCCTCGGCGTCCGGACCGTCGCCGATCACGTACGCGACGTACCGATACAGCTTCGGGATCAGGGCCCGCGGGTCGGCGAGCGGGTCGTGACGGCCGATCATCAGGCCTTCGATCCTG
Organism: Gaiellaceae bacterium; assembly: GCA_035545195.1. Taxonomy (GTDB): domain Bacteria; phylum Actinomycetota; class Thermoleophilia; order Gaiellales; family Gaiellaceae; genus Palsa-739. The sequence continues at coordinate 39,362 of DASZYW010000124.1, read as the reverse complement.
GTCGATGGGGCGCGATTCCGCAACTTGCAGGCTTGCCAGTGCACCGCTCGTCTTGCACGATGGCTTGGAATGTCGAGTGCGCTCAGCTCAAGCACCGCCCGGGCTGCCGCTCTGGGCGGGGTGCAGCGTGGCGCCGTCCTCGCCGGCGCGGGACCGTTCCTGCTCGTCGTCGGCGCCGGGTCGGCGCGAGGCGGCTACTTCCCGGGCTCGTGGGGGTGGCTCACCCTCGCGTCGGCCTGGGCCGCGGCGCTCGTCCTGATCCTGGACGACAGGGCCGGGATCTCGCGTCTCGGCATGGTCTCGCTGGCCTCGCTGACGGGCTTCACAGGCTGGACGCTGCTCTCTGTCGTCTGGAGCGCGGACGTCACCGCAAGTGTCCTGGAGGCGCAGCGCGTGCTCGTCTACGCGGCGGCGCTCGCGGGCGGGCTGCTCGTGTGCCGGCGCGCACCACGCGCGTTCCTCGCCGGCCTCTGGGCGGGAGTGTGGGCGCTCTCGACGTACGGTCTGCTGACGAAGCTGCTGCCCGACCGAATCGGCGTGTACGACAGCGTCTCCGGCGGGAGGCTCTCGCAGCCGATCGGCTACTGGAACTCGTTCGGCGTCTTCGCGGCGATGGGCGTGTTGCTGGCGATCGGCTTCATCGCCCGCGGCGGCCCGAGACTGCGGCTTGCAGCCGCCGTCTCCGTCCCGCTGCTGCTCGTGACGCAGTACCTGACCTTCAGCCGCGGTGCGGCCATCTCCCTCGGTTGCGCGCTCGTCATCATGTTCGTCCTCGAGCCGCAGCGGCTTCGCCTGTTCGTACGGGTCGTCGCGGTCGGGGGGTGGAGCGCCGCCGCGATCTGGCTCGCCGCGCACGCGCACGGCCTCACCACGCTGAGCGTGACGCTCGCGGCCGCTTCGCGCGACGGCCACCGGCTTGCGCTGGAGCTGTTGGCGCTCGCCGCGGGCGCGGCGCTGTCCGTCTGGGCGCTCGACCGTCTCGAGTCGCGCGTCGCCATCTCGCCGAGGACCCACCGCCGGCTCGGGGCGGCGATCGTCGCCGCACTCGCGTTCGGGCTCCTCGGGACTTTCGTCGCGTTCGGTGCGCCGTGGACGCTCTCGCAGCGCGCGTGGCACGACTTCTCGAGCGACATCCCGGCAGGCGGCGCGAACCTGACCCATCACTTCTACACCCTGCACACGTCCCGCGTCGTCGCCTGGCGCGTAGCCCTCGACGTGCGGGCTGCGCATCCGTGGCTCGGCGACGGCGCCGGCACGTACGAGCGGAACTGGCTGCTCGTTCGCGGCGACCAGACGAAGCTCCGGGACGCGCACAGCCTCTATCTCCAGACGCTCGCGGAGGTCGGTCCGATCGGCTTGCTGCTGCTCGTCGGCGCGTTCGGAGCGGCCCTCTGGGCGGGAGTGCGTCGACGACGGGAGAACGTGTTCGCCGTCCCGGTGACCGCAGCGTTGGTCGCGTTCCTCGTCCATGTGTCGGGGGACTGGGACTGGCAGGTCGTGGCCGTCACGATCGTCGCCCTGCTCTGCGCGGCCTACCTGCTCGCCGGCGACGAGGAACCGAGCGCACCGCCTGCTGCGCACCGGGGCCGGCGTGTGCTGCTCGCGCTGATCGCCGCCGCTGCGCTCGCCGGCGTGTACGGCATCGCCGAGCAGCTGACGCTCGCGCGGATCGGCAACGCGGGCAGCGACGTGGCGAAGGCGGAGAGCGCGGCCCGCACGGCCTCGGATCTCGCCCCCTGGTCGACCGATCCCTGGCAGAAGCTCGGGGAGACGGCAACCGACGACTCGCAGTTCGCCGTCGCGCGGACCGCTCTCCACCGAGCCGTGGCGAAGGATCCGCACAACTGGCAGCTCTGGTTCGACCTCGCGCGGGCATCGAGCGGGCTGCCGCTGATCGACGCGCTTCGCAAAGCGGAAGCGCTCAACCCGCACAGCCCCGAGATCGAGGCCTTCCGCCAGCAACTGATCGCGGGCTACAACATCGCAGCGGGACGCTGAGCCGAGCGAGACCCGAGCGCCAGCTCGAAGACCTTCTCGAAGCGCTCGGCGACCGATGCGATCCGGAACGTCTCCTCGGCGTAGCGTCGTCCGTGTGCGCCGAGCGTCTCCCGCAGCGTCGCGTCGCCGAGCAGGCGCCTGGCTCCGTCCAGGAAACCGTCATAGTCCTCGGGCTCGACGACGACTCCCGCTGCGGTCTCGACCAGCATGCGCGCGGCGGGGTTGTCGGCTGCGACCGCCGCGACGATCGGACGCGCTGCGCAGAGGTACGTCAGGACCTTGGAAGGCACGGAGTAGCTTCCGAGCTCTCGGTCGAGGAGCGCGAGCAGGACGTCGGCCGCCGCCAGCATCTCGGCCAGCCGGTCGAAGGGCTGGAAGGGAACGAGCACCAAGTTCTCGAGCGGCTCGCGCAGCTGCAGGTCGCGGAGCGCGTCCGCGCCGAGGCCTTCCGAGGCGACGACGACCACCGCCTCTCCCTGCACGTCGCGGGCGAGGCGATGCAGGAGTGTCACGTCGTGCTTCAGGCCGAGCGTGCCGCCGTAGAGCAGGACCGGAGCGGAACCGAGCCCGTGCTCGGCGCGCCAGGCGTTCTCGCGCGGGAGCACCGGCAGACGCTCGATCGGCGCCCAGTTCTCGAGCACGTGGATCCGGTCGGGCCGCACTCCCCACGCGGTGAGCGGCTCGAGAAACGAGTCGCCGACGGCGATCACGGCGTCACTGCGGCTGAGCAGCCGCCGCTCGAGTCGCGGATAGAGCGCGGCGACGGGCGCGGCGAGACGCCCGAGCCGCCGGCGCGCGATCTCGCGCACTGCCAGGCCGTGGACGTCCTGTTGCCAGAACACGACCGCCGACCCGGCTGAGCGGGCGGCGCGCTGCGCGGCGAGCTGGACGAGCAGCGGCGCGTCGGAGAGAACGAGGTCCGGGCGAAACGAGTGCACGCGACGGCGCAACACGCGCCCGTAGCGCAGCTCGTCGATCGGGCGTCCCAGGAGCGAGTACTTGCGGAAGCCGCCCGCGACCGGGATCGGCTCCGACGCGAACCCGTCCGGATCGCCGATCTCGCGCTCGAGGCGTCCTCGTCCGTTCGGATAGGACGGACAGTGGAGGTGAAGGACGCGGTCGCCTCGCGCGGCGAGCTCCCGGCTCAGCTCGACGGGGAACGGGAAGCCGCCGAACTCGTTCACGAGGATCCGCCGCGGCGCCGGTCCGGGTCGGACGGCCTGGACGGCGAGCTTGTTGCCGACCCGCCCGAGAAGCGCGTTTGCGAGCCTGAATCCGCCCCGCGCGACCGTGTAGGCGCCCGGCAAGGAGAGCAGTCTCATCGGCGCGCCCGCCTCGTGTCGGTAGACCATTGCGTAGCGACGGCTGGCTGCGACGTCGAAGCCGTCCCGTGTCAGCACTCCGGACACCTCGTCCGGCAGGAGCCGCTCGACGCGGTTGCCGGCCTCTTCGACCGAGCCGGAGTACCCGATCCGCACGGAGAGCGCTGTTGCCGTCGCTCGGGCGGGCTCCGTGACCGACACCGCGCGGCGGGCTACGCGCGCCATCTCGGCGAGCCCGGCCAGTGGCCGTTCCAGGTGATGGAGCCCGTCATGGACGTAGGCGACGTCGACGGAGCGGTCGACGAGCGGCAGCCGCTCGGTGTCGGCGACGATGGGCAGGATCGTCAGGCCGTGCCGGCGGGCGCGCTCGGCCGTCCGCATCGCCGCTCCCGGCGAGATGTCGAAGGCGAGCACGCGCGCTCCGCAGCGCGCGAGGAACTCCGCGTCCAGTCCCGAGCCTGCGCAGACCGCGGCAACGCTCGCGCCCGGCAGCTCGTTGCGGATCGCATCGACGCTGCGTCTGAACTTCTCCTCCAGGAGCCAGGCGTGGAATCGCGGAGTTCCGCGCGGCCGCTCGATCTCGTACTCGGCATCGACCTCGCTGTCGAACCACGCTGCCTGGGCGTCCTTCACGGCGTCGGTCTCCGCGACGAGCCTCGGGATGCCCGCGGCCGCCGGATAGGACGCGCCGCAGGCTGCGCACGTCGCGTCGTCGCCCGACCACGCGAGCGCGCCACGGCACGCCGGACAGGCGAGCAGGGACTTGAGGTCGGTCACTCCCGGGCTTCCAGCTCACGCAGCTTGAGCCCGATCAGCAGCTCGTACCAGCTCATCAGCATGCAGAACCACAGGCCGGGGCGGCCGTCGAGGAAGCCGCGACGGAGGACGTACCAGACGAAGAATCGAAGCGCCGGGCGACAGGGAAGCCGGACCCAGACGCGCCGCAGCGCGCGCTTGCGCTCGGCAGGGTCGAGCTGCAGCAGGCCGACCGGCCCGACGCCGACTGGCTCCGAGCGGAAGCGCCGGTAGAGGTGCGCCTCCCAGGTGGCGTACTTGTTGTGGCGTTGCGTCCACTCGCCGATCCCGCGGTAGTCCTGGTGGACGAGCGGCTCGCGCAGGTACCCCGCGCGGCCGTCGATGACGAGATGCTCGTGGATCTCGTTGTCGCCGGTGCCGGGCAGGTCGAAGAGACCGAGATCCTCGAACCGGCCGCGGCCGATGCGAACCAAGCGCGGGTTCCAGTTCGGGCGGAAGCAGCGGAGCGAGCGTCCCATGAAGACGAACTCGCGGTCGATGTAGTACCCCTCGTACTCGTCCGAGGCGATGGCGCGCTCGATCGCCGCCCGCAGATCGGCGCTCACGCGCTCGTCGGCGTCCAGGAGCAGCACCCACGGATGCCGGAACTCGACGTTCTCGAGCGCCCAGTTCTTCTTCTTCGGCCCGTGCCCGGGATACGCGAAGGTCACGACGCGCGCCCCTGCCGCCTCGGCCAGCTCGGCGGTGCGGTCGGTGCTGCCGGAGTCGACGACCACCACGTCGTCGGCGAAGGCGACGCTGGCCAGGGCGGCCGGGAGGTTCTCCTGCTCGTTCAAGGTCGGGATGAGCACGGAGAGCGGCGTGGACGGTGCCGGTGCTGGGGCGCTCACTCCCCGCCACCGTAGACCGCAGCGCAGATCCGGTCGAGCGAACGCATCGTCGGAGCGAGTGAGGCGAGCGCGAACGGACTGTCGAGCGCGGGATCGTCGAGAGTGGCCCGGTGCCAGCGGTAGATCTCGGCATGCGGGACCGCGCGTGTCGGCAGCCCGCCGCTCCGGCGTCGCGCGAGCGCCCACACGGCGCGGCCGAGCCTGCCGCTCGCGGCGATCAGGTCGTCCGCGGGGTGGGCGCGGGGCGGCAGGATGCGGAAGCCGTCCGGGAAGAAGTCGAGCACGCACGTCGCGCGCTCGAACTCCAGCGTGATCTGGGCGCGCTGTGCCGTTCCGGCGAGGTCGAGGGAGAAGTCGAGGCGCGCGCCGTCTGCCAGCCGTCCGCTTCCGTCCACGGCGAGGGTTCCGCCGTCGGGACCGTCGGCGACGTCGACCTCGCTCACCGTTGCCAGCTCGCCCCCGACGAGGAAGGCGAGATCGAGGAAGTGGATCGCGAGATCCATGAGCAGGATCCGATTCCGCTTCTCCTCGCGCATCCAGCTCGAGGCTTGCGTGTGCAGCCCGGGAGACGAGAAGCCGATGCCGGCGCGCACGAGGCCGCCCGGATCGTGCGCGGTCAGAAACTCCCAGAGCCGCCGGCTGGCCGGGCGAAGCCGGTAGTTGTGGAACACGGTCACGGGTAGCCCGTTCCTCTCGGCCGAGGCCAGGAGGTGCGTGAACTCGACGCCGCTGGTCGCTGCGGGCTTCTCGAGCAGGACGCCGGCGCCGCGGTCGAGCAGGTCCGACGCGAGCGCGGAATGCGTCGGCCCGGGAGTCGCCACGACCGCCGTCCAGCCTGCGCCGGGCTCGATTCCAGCCTCGTCGAGCGTCGCGGCCGAGCGGCGGCAACCGAGCTCGGCGGCGACGTGCGCGGCAAGCTCCTCGTCGCGATCGACCACGACGGCGGGCGTGAACCCGGTTGGCGTGCGGAGGACCGGCACATGGACGCTGGACGTGATCTGCCCTGCTCCGACGAGCGCCAGCGGGCGTGCATCCCCCCGAGCAGCAGCGGGGTGGACGAGCAGTGGCCGGATGCGGTCGCGATACGCACAGACGAGCGCCGGCTGTCGCCGTGGCGACAGTACGTCTCGTAGAGCCGGCTCGAGCGTGCCCCTGCTCTCGCGTCCGAGCTTCGGCCAGACGTCGTTCGGGAGCGAGCGCGCGTCGAACGAGTAGAGACGGCGGACGACGTACGGGAGGTGCTTGCCGCGGCCGCGCAATCTCAGCACCGCCTCCGCCGCATACGCGAGGGTGCTCGCGGCGGGCCGCGGGATCCAGATCGTTCGCGCCGGCCAACCCGTCAGGCGCCGCGTCTCGGCAAGGATCTCTTCCTTGCGCGGGGGCGAGCCCGACAGGATGTGATGGACGGACACGGTTCCGGGCCGCGCAGGTTGCTCGAGCAGGTCGAGCACGGCGTCGACGGTGTCCTCGAGCGTGACGAACGGCAATGCGTGTCGCCGCTTGCCGAGGCCGAGTGCGACTCGCCCGGGCAGGCGCGCCGCCGTCCCTCCGAGCGGGTTCTTCATCCCTGGTCCGAAGACGAGGCCCGGACGCACGATCGTCAGCTCGAACGGGAGCTGCTCGACGTCGAGCTCGTGCAGCGCCTGCTCGGCGAGCGTCTTCGCCTGCGCGTAGCCGCCACGGCGGTCCGGATGCGGTTCGAGTCGGCTCCCGTCGGTCCGGCCGGGGAGGACGCTGACCGAGCTGACGTGGACGAAACGTCGGGCGCCGCTCCCGCGCGCCCATTGCGTCAGTCCGGTCACGCCGCCCACGGCGACGTCGATCATTCGCTCGGTCGTTCCCGAGGTACCGGTCGCGAAGTTGACGACCGCGTCGATCCCGTTCGGGAGCACCGCGTCTCCGAGCTTCGGGAGGTCGGCGACGACGACGGAGCTCGCGGACTGCTCGACTCGCTCAGTTGGCCGGCGGACGAGCGCCACGACCTCGTGCCCGCGGGCTGTGGCCGCCTCGACGAAGGGCGCGCCGAGGAAGCCGGTTGCGCCGGTGACGAGGAGCCTCACGGCAAACCGGCCGCGGACGCAGACGTCACCGAGACGTCGCGATCGTCCCGGCACTGCACGAGCCCCGCGTAGAGCTGCTCCAGCGCGACAGCAGTGTGTTCACGGGAGTAGCTCGACCTCGCGTGTCGTTTGCCCGCCGCGGCGATCGCGCGGCTCCGCTCGGGATCGTCGAGAATGCCTGCGAGCGCCTCCGCCACCGCCTGCGCGTTCCGTTCCGCGACGACAGCGGCGCCCGCGGCCTCGAGCGCAGCGTGGTCGGCCAAACCCGGCGTGACGATCGTCGGAGTGCCGACCGCCATCGCCTCGTAGGCGGCCGCGCCGAAGCTCTCGGCCTCGGTCGGCAGCACGAACGCCTCCGAGGCGGCGAGGAGCCGGAATTTCGCGATGCCGTCGATCGCTCCGTGGAACTCGACAGCCGAGCGGATACCGAGCTCTCGCGCGCGGCGCTCGAGCTCAGGAGTCAGCCCCTCGTCGTCGTTGCCGGCGAGTGCCAGACGGCACTGCGGCCGCTGCTCCGCGACGAGGGCAAAGGCGTCGAGGAGGACGTCGAGGCCCTTCTTTGCGCTGACTCGGCCGACGTACGACACGAGCCCGGGTATCCGTTCGACGTCAACCAACTCGCGCTCGTCCGGGAAGACCATCCCGGGTGGGATGATGCAGCCGCGTCCCTGGTCGAGCCCGGTCTCGATCGCCTGCTGCTGTTCCGCGTGGGATGCGTACCGGACCGCCGCGGCTTCACCGAGTACGCGCCGTCCCAGGAGAAGGTCGTGGAGCGCTTTCTTCCTGGAGGAAGCGGCGCGGTGATAGCGGTCGAAGACGCCGCTCGGCTCGACGACATACGGCACGCGGCGGCGGCGGCAGAAGAACGCGCCGGCGACGATCGGGAACTCGTAGACGCCCTTGAGATGGACGACGTCGAACTCGCCCACCCGTCTGCGCAGAGCGGACGCGATCCCGAGCGAGAACGCGTACTCGTGGAGTGGGCGTGCGTCGTGGTACGTGACGAGGAAGCCGTCCCTCTCCACCGGCGTTCCCAGCGGAACGTCGAGTCGGTCGGGACCGTCGATGTCGGTCGTGAACAGCTCGACCGTGTGGCCGCGGGCGGCGAGCGCGGCGCAGAAGTCGACGGTGCGGCGAGGCGGTCCCCCGTAACGAGGGGACAGCTTGGAGAGGACCACGAGGATCCGGAGACTTCGCATCGTCACTGTGCTAGGCGACTGCGACTGTCGTGTCGGCCGGTTCCGCTACGACCGAGAGTCCGGCGCTGCGCGCATCGTGCGCGAACATCGCGACGGTTTCCAGCGAGAACTCGTCGAGGTCCTTGCCGAGCAGCGGCAGCTTCGCGATCAGGTCGTCGGTCAGCGTGACGATGTGGCAGCCGACCGAGTCGGCCTGGACGACGTTGAGGATCTCGCGCGGGCTCGCCCAGACGAGCTCGAGCGCAGAGTTCGCGCTCATGATCCGGACGGCCTCGGCCATGACCGGAACCGGGTCGCGGCCCGTGTCGGCGATCCGTCCGGCGAAGACGGAGATGTAGCCGATGCGGCAGCCGGCGAGCCACTCGCAGGCGGCCTCGACCTGCGGCAGGGTCAGGATCGCGGTGACGTTGACGTGGATCCCGTCCACTGCCAGTCGGTGGACGAGGTCGCCGGCGGGCTCGCCCCGAGTGTTCGTGACCGGGATCTTCACGCAGACGTTGGCGCCCCAGGCCGCCAGCGCGCGAGCCTCGCGTTCCATGGCGTCGAAGTCGTCGGAGACGACCTCGAAGGAGATCGGCCGGTCCGGAACCGCCGCCAGCACGTCCCGAGCGAACGTGTGGTAGTCGGTGACGCCGGCCTTGCGCATCAGTGTCGGGTTGGTCGTGAACCCCGCGATCAGCGGGTTGTCGGCGAGCGCGAGCATCGACGCCTTGTCCGCGCCATCGGCAAAGAGACGAACCTTCAGATCCGCGAACTGCATCCCGTGTTCCCCCATCCCGTCGACCCCGGCGCCAAGGGCGACGTTACTACGGTTCTGATGGCGATGCAATGCATCCGGCGGGGGAGCTGGACTTCTGACTAGGCCGGCTCCCGCTCCCAGCGCATCGCCGCGGACAGGATCCTCGGGTCGCTGATCAGCAGATGCCAGATCACGGCCTGGAAGCTCTCCGTGTGGGCGGTCGCCGAGGCAGGATCGGGTGACGGGACGACGACGCAGGCGTGCGCGCGTCTCGCGGTGTGGCCGCCGTCGCGGCCGACGACGCCGCAGACGCGCGCCCCGACCTGGAGGGCGAGATCGATGCAGGCGACGAGGTTCGCGCTGATCCCGCGCTCGGCGTCCCCGCCGCCGACCGAGAAGACGAAGAGGAGGTCGGCAGGGCCGAGCCGGCTGGCGCGCAGCCACTCTGCGTAGCTCGTCTCCCAGCCCTCGTCGTTGACGCGTGCGGTCAGCTCGCTCGCGTTGTCGCTCACCGCGTACGCCTCGAAGCCGCCCAGCTTGCGGAAGTCCGCGGCGGCATGAGAGGCGTGCCCGGCGCCGCCGCCCGAGCCGGCGAGGAAGAGCCGGCCGCTGCGCTCGCGCAGCCGGAGCAGCTCGTCGACGACCCCCTCGACCTGGGCGGGGTCGATCCGCTCCGCGATCCACGCCGTCTCGGCGAGGTAGCGCTCGACGTGCCCGGGCTCACCCGGCACGCTGCACCACCCCGGAGGCGGCCATCTCGCGTTCCGCATCGAAGAGGTTGTCGGTCGGCACGTCCTGGCCGTCCAGCCACTCGAGGTACTCGCGCACGTTCTGCTCGACCGGGATCTCCGGCTCCCAGTCGAGCGCGCGCATCCGCGAGATGTCGCTGACCGTGTGCCGGGTGTCGCCGACGCGGAACTCGCCGGGGATCTCGGGCTCGAGCTGGGCTCCGGCGGTGTCGACCATCAGCTGCGCGAACTCTCTCACGGTCACCGCGCGGCCGCCGCCGACGTTGAGCGCGACCCCGTCCACGTCGCTCTCGAGCGCGAGCAGGTTCGCCCTGGCGACGTCACGGACGTTGACGTAGTCCCGCAGCTGCGCGCCGTCCTCGTAGCAGACCGGGGGAAGGCCCGCCCGCAGGCGAAGCGCGAAGCGGCGCGCGATCCCCGAGTACGCGTTGTGGAACGAGTTCCGCGGGCCCTGGACGTACGTGTAGCGCATCGCCGCCGTGGCGATCCCGTAGCGGTGGCCGAGCGCGAAGGCGAGCAGCTCGATCGCGTACTTCGACACGCCGTAGGCCGTGTGCGGGTGGCTGGTTCCCTCGTCGATCAGCTCCGGCTTCAGCTCGCCGCCGCAGCGGTCGCAGCGCGGCTCCCACTCCCCGCGGCGGAGCTGTTCGAGCGGACGCGGGCCGGGCGAGAGCACGCGCTCGCACGCCGGGCACGAGTACTTTCCCTCGCCGGAGACGGCCTGCGAGGAGGCGAAGACGATCTTCTCGACGGGATGGCGCGCCGGGTCGGCGACGATCAGCTCGAAGAGCAGCGCCGAGGACTCGGTGTTCGTGTGCACGAAGGTGCTGAAGTCGGGGAGGTAGTCCTGATACGCGGCCAGATGGAAGACGGCGTCGACGCCGGCGAGCGCGAGCGAGAGGTCGTCGCGGTCGGCGACGTCGCCCTGCAGGAACTCGGCGTCGGCCGGCAGCCAGGGCGGCTTGCCGTTCGGATGGACGCGCGGCTGCAGCGAGTCGAGGATGCGCACGTCGTAGCCGCGTTCGAGCAGGAGGTCGACGGTGTGCGAGCCGATGAAGCCTGCGCCGCCGGTGACGAGGACGCGCGTCACAGGTCTGCGAGCACCTTTGCGCCGTCGAAGTCGAAGCGGAAGGCGATCTCGCGCAGCGGCTCGGCCGCCAGCTCGGCGCGCACCGCCTCCGGGTCGGGGCAGTAGAGCAAGAGGAAGCCTCCGCCGCCGGCTCCCACGAGCTTGCCGCCGAGCGCCCCGGCCTCGCGGGCGCGCTCGTACCAGCCGTCGACGGCGGAGGTGGAGATCCGTCGCGAGCGGCGCTTCTTCGTCTCCCAGTGCTCGTGCAGCAGCCGCCCGAACTCGTCGAGGCGGCCCGCCTCGAGCAGCGCGGCCGACTCGATGCCGATCTCCTTCGTCCGGTGCAGGCTCTCGAGCACCGTCTGCTTCCCGGTGCGCGAGTCGTGGTGCTGCTCGGCCAGGATCTCGTCGGCGCGGCGGCTGACGCCGGTGTAGAAGAGCAACAGCCGCTCGCGGAGCAGCTCCGCCGTCTCGGGCGCCACGCGCAGCGGCGACACCTCGACCCTGCCGCTCGGCTCGATGTCGAGGCGGATCAGGCCGCCGAAGGTCGAGGCGTACTGGTCCTGCTTCCCGATCGGATGCCCGGCGAGGTCGTGCTCGATGTGGACCGCCTGCTCGGCGAGCGCCTGAGGCGGGATCCGCTCCCGCTTCAGCTCGTAGAGCGCGGTCAGGAGCGCGACGAGGTAGCTCCCCGACGAGCCGAGCCCGGTGCCGGCGGGAACATCGGCCATCGAGGCGATCTCCACGTTGTCGAGGACTCCGAGCTCACGGAGCGCAGGCCCTGCGAGGTCGTGCCGGATCTCGTCCAGGCTCGCGACTTCCTCGCTCTGGGAGTACTTGAGCCGGATCAGGTCGTCCCCGGCGGGACGGTTGACCGCGACGTAGACGTACTTGTCGATCGCGGCGCTGACCACGAGTCCGCCGTGGCTCTCGTAGTAGGAGGGCAGGTCCGTGCCGCCGCCGCCGAGCGTGATCCGGAGCGGGGCGCGGGCGAGGATCACGCGACCGCCTCCTCCTGGCCGAGGAGCCGCTCCGCGCGCTCGAGGTCGGCGGGTGTGTCGATCCAGAGGAAGTGCGCCGACCCGGGCAGGCGGTAGCCGCCGACGGTCTCGTTCGCGCCCAGCAGGGCGGGAACCACGTCGCGCCCGAGATCGCTCGCGACGCCTCGCGGCACGGCCTCGAGGACGCGCGGCTCGCACACGAGCAGGCCGGCGTTCACCCAGCCGCCGAAGGCTTCGGGCGACTCGGGCTTCTCGACGAACCGCCGGACCACGCCGTCGCCGTCCACGTCGGCCCAGCCGCTGGCCCGGACGTCGTCGCGGTGATGGAGGGTCATCGTCAGCGCCGCGCCGAGCCGCTCGTGCAGCGCGACGACCTCGCCCAGGTCGCAGGCGAAGACGTTGTCGGCGAACACGACCAGGAAGCGCGAGTCGCCGAGCCGGTCGCGACAGGGGTCGAGCGCGCCCGCCGTCCCGAGCAGCTCGGGCTCGAACGAGTACGCGACCCGCACCCCGAGGGAGCCGCCGTCGCCGATCGCGTCGACGACGGCCTCGGGACGGTGGTGGAGGTTGACGATCAGGTCGGTGACGCCCTGCTCGCGAAGCAGCTCGATCGCGCGGACGAGCGTCGGCTTGCCCGCGACCGGGACGAGGCACTTCGGCACAGTGTCGGTCAGGGGGCGGAGGCGGGTGCCGCGGCCGGCGGCGAGCAGAAGGGCCTTCACGCGAGCACCTCGTGGAGCTCGACGCGGGCGCCCTCGTGCGCGGAGCGGTAGATCGCCTCGACGAGCCGCGCGGCCTCGACGCCGTCGTCCCCGCTGCCGGACGGGTCGCGACCCTCCGCGATCGCGGCGCGCAGCTCCTCCCACTCGAGCCGCCAGGACTCGTCCGCACCGGGAAACTCGAAGCGCTCCTCCTCGGGGACGCCGAACTCCGGGCGGCGGGTGCCGTGGACGAGCGTCTCGGTGCCGTAGCTGCCGCCGAGGCCCTCGACCGCGAGCCAGCCGTCCCGGCCGAAGACCTCGAAGCGGAAGAGGTTCCGCCACTGCGTCCAGCTCGTGTGGAGGCTCGCCACCTGCCCGCCCGCCGTGCGCAGGAGCGCGAAGCCGTTGTCCTCCAGCGGGGCGATCTCCCAGAAGGACGTCGCAACGACGCCGTGGACCTCGGAGAACTCGCCGAGGAACCAGCGGCAGAGGTCGAGGACGTGGACGCCCTGGTCGAGGAGCTCGCCGCCTCCGGAGAGCTCGGGGTCGGCGCGCCACTCGCGCTCGTAGCCGGCGCGTCCGCCGTGCCCGTAGGCGGCGCGGATCGAGAGCAGCGGGCCGATCGCGCCCGCGGCCGCGAGCTCGTGCGCGCGTGCCACGGCGGGGTGGAAGCGGTGGTTGAAGCCGACCTTGAGGACACGCTCGTGGGTGCGGGCGGCGTCACGCATCGCGGTCGCCTCCTCGAGGTTGCGGCCGAGCGGCTTCTCGCAGAGGACGTGCTTGCCGTGCGCGAGCGCGTCGAGGACGACCTGCTGCATCGCGCCGTTGACCGTCGAGACGACGACGACGTCGACGTCGTCGCGGCGCGTCACCTCGCGCCAGTCGGCGCAGCTCTCGGCTCCGTACGCCTCCGCCGCCGCGTCCGCCCGCTCGGCGGCGAGGTCGCAGACCGCGACGACCCGGTCGCCGGCGGCGTGGGCAACCGCGGCCCGCTTCCCGCCGACCGCCCCCGCGCCGACGACGCCGGCGGCGAGGCACACGCCTCGGCCTCCTGCAGCGTGTCGAGCAGCGGGCCTACGGTGAACGGGTCGACGCGGCGCAGCGTCAGCAGGGGCGTCTCCGCGATCCGAGCCACGTCGCCGTCCCAACTCTGCCAGTCGTCGTGCGGCGCCGCGATCAGCTTCCCGGTGATCGCCGGCGAGCAGGTGGCGAGAAAGCGCACCAGCCCGGCGGGCACATCGAGGGGTGTGCCGCCGGAGACGAGCTGTGCCTCCGCGATCTCCCGCTCGACGCCGGAGGCGAGGATCTCGTCCAGCATTCGCGTGTTCATGGCTCCCGGCGCGATCGCGTTCACCTGGACGCCGGATCCGCGCAGCTCCTCGGCCAGCGTCTCGGTGAAGCGCGCGACGGCGGCCTTCGAGGCGGCGTAGGCGCTGAAGTACGGCCGTGCGTTGGCTGCGCCGCCACCCGACACGTTGACGATCCGTCCGCCGCCGCGCTCGATCAGGTGCGGGAGAAGGAGCCGGCAGAGATGGAGTGCGCCGAGAAGGTTGACGCGGACCGTGCGAGCCCACGCTTCCGGATCGTTGGCGGTCAGGACTCCGATCGGCTGCTGGGAGCCCGCGTTGTTGACGACGAGTTCGACGTCTCCCCAGGCGAGCGCCTCATCGACGACGGCCTCCATGGCGGGCAGGTCGGAGACGTCCCCTGGACAGACGAGCGCCTCGCCGCCGACGGCGCGGATCTCCTCGGCGGTCGCCTCGAGCTCGGAACGGGTGCGTGCCACGAGGACGACTCTCGCGCCGTCGCGCGCGAGCGTGACCGAGATCTGCCGCCCGAGCCCGCGGCCGCCGCCGGTGACGATCGCGGTCACGCCCTCGAGCCCGCTCAACCCAGCTCCTCGAGAAGCGGCTCGAGCGTGTGCCGGTCGAGTCTGCGGATCGTGTACCAGGGGCCTGCGCTGATCCGGTCCGCCGCGTCGCCGGTCCAGTCGCGCCACGGATCGTGCGGAGCCGCGACGAGCTTGCCGGTCAGGCCCGCCGACGCGTCGGATGCGAGGAAGACCGCCAGCTCGGCCGCCACCTCGGGCGGCACCGCTCCGGCCCCGGTCTCCCGGGCGGCGCGGATCTTCTCGAGCAACGGGCCGGCGCGGTCGCCGGCGGCGAGCACCTCGTCCTGCATCTGCGTGTCGACGAGCCCCGGCGCGACCGCGTTCACCGTCACGCCCGTGCCGCGCAGCTCCTCGGCCAGCGTCTCGGCCAGCCGGACGAGCCCGGCCTTCGACGCCGCATACGCCGAGAAGAAGGGAAGGGGGGCCGTCGCACCGCCGCCCGCGAGGAGAATCACGCGGCCCCAGCTTCGGTTCTCCATCGCGGGGACGACCGCGCGGCAGAGGTGGAACGCGCCGACGAGGTTGACGTCGATCGCCTGCGCCCAGGCCTGCGCGTCGATCTCCGCCGTCGGGCCGATCGGGCCATAGACCCCGGCGGCACTGGCGAGCACGTCGGCCGGCCCCAGCTCCCGCTCGAGCCGCTGCACGGCGTCGGCGACCGCGTCCCAGGACGCGACGTCGCAGGGCAGGCAGAGCGCGCCTCCGCACTCCTCGGCGACGGCTTCCAGCTGGTCGCGGCTGCGCGCGAGCAGCGCGAGCTTCGCGCCCTCGCGCGCGTATGCGAGGGCGATCGCGCGACCGATCCCGCGCCCGGCGCCGGCGACGAGCGCGGTGCGCCCTGCCAGCACCCCGCTCATGCGCGGCCTTCGGGCCAGAGGGAGAGGTACCGGAAGCCTGCGCCGGCGGCGGGGGCCCGTCCGATCGTGCCCGTCGCGTCGACGAGGAGGTTGCCGCGCATCGCGGCGCGCAGGCGCGGCATGTCGACGGCGCCGTCCGGCCATGGGTTGAGGACGGCGACCGCATCGGCGTCCTTCGCCGCCGCGTACGCGTCCCGGACGATCTCGACCGCCAGCGGCTCGACGCCGGCGGTTGCGAGCGGGTCGTAGCCGCGGACCGATGCGCCCGCCCGGTCGAGAGCCTCCGCGAGCTCGAGCGAGGCCGCGCGCCTCAGCGTCGGGGTGCCTGGCTTGTACGTCAGCCCGTGCAAGGCGACCCGCTTGCCGGCGAGCTCGCCGAGACCTTCGCGGAGGCGGTCGAGAATCCGGCCCGCGCGGCCATCGTTCACCGCGAGGACGGCATCCGCGACCCGGGTCTCGAGGCCGCGCTCCTTCGCGAGCTGCTGCAGCGTGCGTAGCTCCCGGCCGAGGGTCCCCCCGGCGAAGCCGGGACCCGGCGTGAGATAGGCGTGCGGGCCGATCCGCCGGTCGAGCCGCAGGATCTCGCCGACGGCGAACGGGTCGGCGCCGAACGCTCCTGCGATGTCGGCGATCTCGTTCGCGAAGCTGATCGAGGTGGCCAGGAAGGCGTTGGCGGCGTGTTTCGCCAGCTCCGCCGTGCGGACGTCGGTCGGGACGATCGGCCGGCCGAGCTCTTCGTAGAGACGTGCAACTCGGTCACGAACCGTCGTGTCGTCGGCGCCGACAACGACACGGTCCGCGTTCCGGAAGCTCTCCACGGCGGTGCCGAGGCGCAGGAACTCCGGGACGTACGCGTATCCCTCGAGACGGTGGCCCGCCACCGCCGCGAGGCGCTCGGTCGTCCCGACGGGCACCTGCGCCGTCACGCAGAGGACGAACGGCCCCGTCGCCGCCTCCCCGATCGCGCGCGCAAGCGTGAACAGCGGCTCGGTGTCAGGCGAGTCGTCGGTCCGGACCGCGGTGTCGGTGGAGAGGAAGACGAACTCGGTGCCGGCGAGCCCGTCGGCGAGGTCGTCGGTGAAGCGGAGCAGCCCTGCCGCGACGCCGGCCTCGAGCAGGCTGCCGAGCAGCGGCTCTGCGACAGGCGGCTCGCCCAGCTCGAGTCGATGGGCCTCCTCGGCGTTCGCGCAGACGCCGGCGACGGAGTGCCCGAGCTCGGAGAGGCAGGCGGACAGGACGGCGCCCTGATGCCAGATCCCCGTCACGCAGATCGACGCCACGAAGCCTCCTTGGCGCCTGCTGGAGCGATCAGGCCGTCGCAGGCTGGTGGGATTGCCGCATCCCGTGTCGCCACGTCACCGCCGGCGGGATCAGGGCGTGGTCGACCCGATCGGCGTGCTCGAGCGCGATGTTCACGAGCGAGTCGAGCAGGCTCTCGCCGAGCAGGTGCGGCTCGAGGCCCAGGTCGAGCAGCTTCGTGTGCTTCGCGTTGTAGTAGTGGTGCTCGGCCTCGACGCGAGGATTCTCGATGTGCTCGATCGTGGCCTCGACGCCGAGCGTCTTCGCCGCGTGCACCACCATGCCGGCCAGCTCGCCGACGCTGAACTGCTCGGTGAACTGGTTGAACACGCGGTACTCGCCCTGCTCCGGCGGGTTGAGGATCGCGAGCTCGATGCAGCGCACCGTGTCGCGGATGTCCAGGAAGCCGCGCGTCTGGCCGCCCTCGCCGTACACCGTGAGCGGGTGTCCGACCGCCGCCTGGATGCAGAACCGGTTGAGGGCGGTGCCGAAGACGTGGTCGTAGTCGAAACGGTTGACGAGGCGCGGATCGAGCTCCGTCTGCGGCGTGATCGTCCCGTAGACGACGCCCTGGTTGAGATCGGTGGCGCGCAGGCCCCAGATCCGGCAGGTGAACGCGATGTTGTGGCTGTCGTGGACCTTGGTCAGGTGGTAGAAGGAGCCGGGCTGCTTCGGGAACGGGAGGCGGTCGCGGCGCCCGTTGTGCTCGATTTCGATGAAGCCCTCTTCGATGTCGATGTTCGGCGTCCCGTACTCGCCCATCGTCCCGAGCTTCACGAGATGGCATTCCGGAACGATCTCGTGGATCGCGTAGAGCACGTTGAGCGTCCCGATCACGTTGTTGTGCTGCGTGAAGACGGCGTGCTCGCGGTCGATCATCGAGTACGGCGCGGCGCGCTGCTCCGCGTAATGGACGATCGCCTCCGGGCGATGGCGCGAGACGATGTCGGAGAGGAACTCCCAGTCGAGGAGGTCCCCGAGTTCGACGGCGATCTCGCGGCCGCTCACCTCGTGCCAGGCACTCACGCGCTCCTCGAGTGAGGCGATGGGCGTCAGGCTGCTCGACCCGAGCTCCTCGTCCCAGGCGCGCCGCGCGAGGTTGTCGGCGACCACGACCGCGTGGCCGCGTTCCGACAGGTGCAGCGCTGTCGGCCACCCGCAATAGCCGTCGCCTCCGAGAACCATCACCTTCATGAGTGCGGGAACCCCCTCCAGATCCATCCCGAACGAGACCGTGTCCATGTCCCTCGGCCCACGGTCTAGACACTAAGAGAATGCCATTCGTTCCACAAGAGCGGCGCAGTGCGCGCCGGGCCGGGCGGTAGTCGTCCCGCCCTGAGACGGAGCGCCGTACGATGGACTCGATGGATCGCGGAGGTTCTGGTGGGCGGACCGTGAGGGCTCCAGTCGATCGCGTGCGCGTCTCGCTGCTGCGCGACCTGCCCGCCGAGGACCGTGTCTCGATGGAGGTCTTCGCCGACCGACTCGCGGCGGCTCTGCGCGCCCAGCCCGCGGTCTCCGTCACCGAGACGACGGTCCGGAATGGCAACAGGCTCGTGTCGCGCTTCCTCCGCTACCCGCTCGTGGCCAGGCGCGTGGCGGCGGACGTCCACCATGTCATCGACCAGGGCTACGGCGACATCGCCGCTCTACTCCCGCTGAAGCGGACGCTGGTCACGTGTCACGACCTGATCGCGCTGCTCGGCTCGGATCTCCGGGGCGCGCCGAGGACGTCGTGGGTGTCGGCCGCGCGCTTCCGCTGGAGTGTCTCCTTCCTGCGTCGTGTCGCCCACGTCGTCTGCGACAGCGAGTCGACCCGCGCCGACGTCCTCGAGCTGCTCGGAGTGCCCGAGGAACGGGTCTCGGTCGTCCACCCGGGCGTCTCGCCGCACTTCCGCCCGCTCGAGCGCGCCGCGGTCGAGCATGTGCGCCGGCGTCTCGCGGGAGATCGCCCGCTCGTCCTCCACGTGAGTCTCGGGCAGCCGTACAAGAACGTCGACGGCGCGCTGCGTGCCGTCGCAGGCCTGCACGCGGCCGGGATTCCGGCGGTGCTCGCTCGCACGGGCCGGCCGCTGTCGCCGGCGAGCCAGCGCCTCGCGTGGGACCTCGGTCTCGACGGCTCGCTCGTCGAGCTCGGCATGGTCGCCGTCGACCGGCTCGTCGAGCTCTACTCGGCCTGCGACGTCTTCTTCTTCCCGTCGTTCTACGAGGGCTTCGGCCTGCCCGTGCTCGAGGCGATGGCGTGCGGAGCGCCGGTCGTCGCCTCGGACTGCCCGGCGCTTGCGGAGCTCATCGGCGAGGCGGGTGTGCTCGCTCCCGCGTACGACGTCCCGGCCCTGACCCAGGCGCTTGCTCGCGTGCTCGAGTCGCCGGAGCTCGCTCAGACGCTGCGCGCACGCGGCGTGGAACGTGCCAAGGCCTACAGCTGGGAGCAGGCGGCGCAGGCCTATGCGGAGATCTACTCGGCGGTGGCGAGCGCAGCCGCGGCCTAGGCCTCGGGCGGCTTGCAGAGGATCACGCATGACCGCTTGGGCGCGCCCGCGAGCTCGACGCGCCCCCTGCCGGAGAGCTCGAAGAGGCGATAGCCCTCCGGAAGCGGTGGTGGCCACGGACGGTGCTCCGCCACCTGGGCGAGGATGCCCAGGTCGTAGCGGAACGCGACAGTCGGTCGGTCGCGCTCGAGCAGGGCCGCCGCGCCCAGGAGCACCTCGTGCTCCCAGCCCTGCGCCTCGATCTTCACGAACGCGACCCGGCCGAGCCCGAGCTCCGTCACGAGGTCGTCGAGCGACGTCGCCGGGATCGAGATCCCGTCGTGGCGGAGGTGCGCGAACGAGCTGGCGCTGCCCTGCGCCTGGTTCGCGGCTTCCTCGCGAGGGGGGTAGAAGGTTGTCGTGCCGCTCCGCTCGAGGGCGGCCTTCTCGACGATGCGCACGACGTCCGAGAGCTCGTTCAGGGCGATGTTGCGTCGCAGCCGTTCCACGACTCCGGCGAACGGCTCCACGGCGACGACCGTCCCTGGCGAGACCGCTCGTGCGAGCGGCACCGTGTGGGCTCCGACGTTGGCGCCGACGTCGATCGCGCAGTCCCCTGCGCGCAGGACGGCGAGATACTCGCGCTGGAGGTGCGGTTCGTAGCGCCCGTGGACGAACAGCTGCCACTCGACGAAGCTGCGGGTGTCCAGCGCCATCCGCGATCCGTCTCGCAGCTCGAAGATCCCGCTCGTGAACGAGTGCCGGCGCCGGTCCGGGTCGTAGAGCATCCGGACGAGGCGCTCGGTCCCACGCGCGCCGAGGTGGTGGCCGGCGAAGCGGGCCGCGCCCGCTCGCGCTCGCTCCGACAGCGACCGGCCGCCGTCGCGAGAGCCCTCGTTGGGATCTCCCCGCTCCTGCACGGCCGCAGTCTAGGCCGGTTCCGCGACGGTCTTGTACGCCGCCGCCAGACCCCTATGCTTGTCGGCTAAGGAGGATGAGCTGGCGGTGACCTCGGAGACGCGAGCGGTGGGCGAGGGCGATGAGACGGCGCTCGTGCAACGCGTACCCGTCGGGGAGCCGGTGCTCGGCGGGAACGAGCTGGCCTACGTCACCGAGGCCGTCGAGTCCGGCTGGATCTCGTCGCTCGGACGCTTCGTCACCGAGTTCGAGGCCGCTCTGGCCGACGAGGTCGGAACGCGCCACGTGGTCGCCGTCGCGAACGGGACCGCCGCCCTCCACCTCGGCCTCGTCGCCCTCGGCGTCGGGCCGGGAGACGAGGTCGTCGTTCCGTCCTTCACGTTTGTGGCGACCGCGGCGGCAGTCCGATACGCCGGCGCCACTCCGGTGTTCGTCGACTGCGACCCGCGCCACTGGTGCCTCACCGCGGACGGAGTGGCCGCTGTCCTGTCCGAGCGCACGCGCGCGATCGTGCCGGTGCACATCTACGGCCACGCCGCACCGATGGACGAGCTGCTCGAGCTCGCCGACGCCCACGGCGTCGCGGTGCTCGAGGACGCTGCCGAGGCGCTCGGTGCGCGCCACAAGGGGCGCCCGGTCGGCGCGCTCGGCGCGATCGGCGCCTTCAGCTTCTACGGGAACAAGCTGATCACGACCGGCGAGGGTGGCGCGCTGACCACGGACGACGATGCGCTCGCCGACCGCTTGCGGCTGCTTCGCGACCACGCGATGGCCCCCGAGCGGCGCTACTGGCACGACGAGGTCGGGTTCAACTACCGGATGACGAACCTGCAGGGCGCCGTCGGCGTCGCCCAGATGGAGCGGATGGCGGAGTTCCTCGCCCGGAAGATCGCGATCGCGGCCGAGTACGCCCTCGGCCTCTCCGACGTGCCGGGGCTGGAGTTGCAGGAGCAGCAGCCGTGGTGCACGAGCGCGTGCTGGATGACGACCGTGCGCCTGACCGAGGCATGCCGCGTCGATCGCGACACGCTCGCCGAACGCCTCGGTCGCGCGGGCATCGACACGCGGCCCACGTTCCAGCCGGTTCACGAGATGCCTCCGTACAGGAGTGGCGTCTCGCTCCCGGTGACCGAGGCACTCGCGCGCGAGGGGCTGAGCCTTCCGAGCGGGGCCTCCTTGAGCGAGGCGGACCAGCAGCGCGTGATCGAGGCAGTTCGCACCGCGTGCCACGCATGACGGTCGATTCCGCCGACTTCCTCTATGTCTCCCACGACCTCTTCTCGCTCGGAGGGATCCAGCGGTACGGCCGCTACGAGGTCCGTGCGCTCGGCAATCTCGCCGGGCGGAATGCGGTCCGGGCCTGCTCGCTCGCGCCGCCGGTGACAGGCGGCTTCGCCGGTGCGCTTCCGATCGACGTGGTCGGACGGGGCTTCGGCGTCCGAGCGAAGGCCGCCTTCGCGCTCCGCGTCCTGCGTGCCGCGCGTCGCGGAGCAGCGCACGGGCGCACGATCTGCGACCACATCGCACTCGCGCCGCTCGGGCTCGTCTGCCGCCTGCTGCTCGGGCGCCGTTACTGCCTGAACGTCTACGGCGCAGAGGTCTGGAAGCCGATCCCGCTTCTGCAGCGCATCGCGCTCCTCCGCGCCGAGACGATCGTTTCCGACTGCGACTTCACGAGACGGGATCTCGAAGGCCGCTTCCCGAAGCTCCGAGGCCGGATCGCGATCGTGCACGACTGCGTGGACTGCGAGCGCTTTCGGCCGCGCGACCCGCTACCCGGCCTCGCCGACCGGCTCGGACTCCGTGCCGGCGTTCCCACGGTGCTGACCGTGTCGCGATTGCCGGAGACCCGGTTCAAGGGCCACGACCGCGTGATCAGGGCACTCGCCGAGCTACGGGGCGAAGGGGTCGAGTCGCAGTACCTGATCGTCGGGGACGGCCCCGACCGGCCGCGCCTCGAGGCGCTCGCGGCCGAGCTCGGGTTGAAGGACGCCGTTCTCTTCGCGGGGAACGTCGAAGACGACCTGCTGCCCGACGTCTACCTGCTCTCCGACGTCTTCGTCCTCGCGAGCGGCATGAAGACCGAGACCGGAGCACGCTGGTTCGGCGAAGGCGTGCCGCTCGTCGTGATCGAGGCGCAGGCGTGCGGGAAGCCCGCGATCGCGAGCTCGCTGGACGGGGCGGCGGAGTCGCTCGCCCACGGCCGCACCGGCTTCCTGGTCGACCCGGACGATCACGTCGAGCTGACCGCCGCGCTCGCGAGTCTGCTCCGCGACGACGTGCTGCGGAAGCAGTTCGCCGCTGCGTCTCGTCCCTATGCGATCGAGAACTTCTCTTTCGAGGTGTTCCAGGAGAGGATCGGCCGCGCGCTCGGCATCACCGAGTCGCACGCCGGGCCAGCAGCTCCCAGCTGAAGCCCCAGAGCAGCGAGGCCGGCGGGAAGCGGAGCAGCGCCGGGACGAGACCGATCAGCCCGAGTCGGTCGGCTCCCGGGACGGGACCCATGCGCCAGATCGCCTCGACGTCGAACCCGCTGTCCTCCAGAAGCGCGCGGGCCGAACGCCTGGTGAACCCTCGTCGGTGCGTGTAGTCCGACCACACGCGGCTCGAGCGGGCCTCGATCACGGAGACGACGAGCGGGCCGCCGGGCTTGAGGACGCGGTTGATCTCTCGCGCGACGGCGAGCGGGTCGCGGACGTGCTCGAGGACGTCCTTCGCGAGCACGGCGTCGAACGTCTCGTCGTCGTAGGGAAGGCGACCCTCGTCGAGGTCCACCACGAGCGCCTGCTCGTGTTCGGCGGCTGAGGCGACGGCGCGTGGGTCGGCGTCGACGCCGTGCACGGCGATCTCCGGTGACGGTCGGAGGCGTCCGAACGCTCCCGCGCCGCAGCCGACGTCGAGGACGACCCGGGCGTCGCCGAAGCAGCGCCAGTAGCGGGCCGCCAAGCCGGGCCGCATGATGCTGCCGTCGAGTTGCCGCGCCATCAGGCTCGACTCTCGATGGAGCGGCACGCCGCCACGATTCCGTCCGCCGCCGCTTCGACGCTGTACTCGGCCACGATCTCCCGGCTTGCCGCGCCGTAGCGGCTCCTCAGCTCCGCGTCCCGCACGAGGGCATCGAGCGCGTCACTGAGCCCGGAGACGTCGTCGTCGCGGACGACGTAGCCGTTCACGCCTGTCCGGACGAGATCGGTGCCGGAGCCGACGCGGTCCGAGACCACGAGCGGCAGGCCGAAGTTCATCGCCTCGTTCACGACCAAGCCCCACGTGTCCCGTTGTGACGGGAGCACGAAGACGTCGGCGGCGGCGTAGGCGTCTGTCATCTCCGAGAAGTTACGGAAGCCGGCGAGGATCACGCCGGGGATCTCGTCGGCGGCCACCGTGTGCTCGAGCGCTTCCCGCAGCGGGCCGTCGCCGACGAGGAGCAGCCAGCACTTCGTCCCCTGCCGGACGCGCGCAAAGGCTTCGAGCAGCTCGAGCGGTCGCTTGTGCGATGCGAGGTTCCCGCAGAAGAGGACGACCGGCGCGTCGTCGTCGATGCCGAATGAGGCCCGCACCTCTTCGCGCCGAGGTCGCAGCGACTCGGCGGCCGTGCGGAAGTACGCGTTGTCCACGCAGTACCGAACCGGGAACAGACGCCGTTCGGGCACGCCGTAGCGGCGCAGGTAGCGCTTGTTCTCCTCGCCGATGTAGAGGCCGCCCCAGATCGTGCGGAAGAGGAGGCGGAGCGGGAGCTCCTTGAGCGAGCGGCGGAGCGGGCCGCGCCGGCGGAGCAGCGTCGCCTCTTCGCGGAGGAGGACCGGCACGCCGCGCAGCCGGCCCGCCGCCGCGACCGCCCAGGTCGTCGCGCGCCCGTAGGCGTGCACCCACACCGCGTCGTAGCGGCCCGAGGTCGTCTCGCGGACGACGTCCCAGTTCGGGCTCCGAGCGGCGTCGACGGGCTTCCCGCGCGAGCTCGGCAGGAAGACCGCCTCGTAGCCGCCGAGGAGCGGCGTGTCCCACTCGAGCTCCCGCTCGAAGTTCGGGTCGTAGTGGGCTTCGAGCGTCGCGTCCGAGCAGTAGAAGACGGTCAGCTCGAGCTCCGAGCGGTGCGCCAGCTCGCGATAGAGCGGCACGAAGTAGGCGATCGGATGCGAGACGACGTGGGCGAGGCGGAACCGTCCGCCCTCGCGCTCGGAGCCGGCCGACCGCAACGTCAAGGGTGGGGGTCTCCGGGCGCGTCCACGGTCTCGTCGAGAAGCGGCAGGAGCGACGCGCGCACCGTTTCACGGTAACGCGCCCACGACGCGTGCCGCGCGGTCTCCACTCCGGCCGCGGCAAGTGTGCGCGCGCGTCCGGGGTCGGAGAGGAGCTGCTCGATGGCGTCGGCGAGCGCCCGGGGGTCGCTGTGGGGCACGACCAGGCCGTTGCGGCCGTGCTCGACTTCGGCGCCGCAGCGATCGGTCACGACGACAGGGGCTCCGGACGCCATCGCTTCGTAGACGACGAGCCCGAAGCCGTCCGACAGTGTCGGAAGGACGACGACGTCGGCGGCCCGGTAGACGTCCGGAAGCTCCGCATTCGGCACGTACGAGTGGAGGGTGACCGATCCGTCGTCGGCGAAAGACTCCAGGAGCCGCATGTAGCGAGGCTCGCCGCTCCCGTAGACGTGGAGCTCGCACGGACGTGTCGTGCGGAGCATGCGTACGGCCTCGGCGAGCGTGATCACGCCCTTGCGGGGCGCGAGGCTGCCGACGTAGACGATCCGCGCGATCTCCGAGCGGGGCCTGGCGCCTCCCGCCGGGGCGAAGCGCTCGAGATCGACTCCAAGAGACGCAACCGCGATCTTCGCCCGGGGGACGCCGGTGCGGGCAAGGTCGTCGGCGGTGAACTGGGAGTTGGCGAGGACGAGGTCCGCCATGGCGAGCTCCTGGTCGATGCGCGCCGCGATGCGTCTCTCCGCCCAGCGCGCGATCCGGCTCTGCCTCAGTCCGAGCCTTCGTTCCTCCTCGGCAACCACGCGATGTTCCTCCGAGGCGGCGGGCGTGTTCATCACGAGGACGGTCGTTGCTCCGTGCCGGCGGTGGCGGCGCATCGTCCGGACGCCGGAGCCGCTCATGCAGACGACTGCGGCGGCGTTGCGGTCGGCGAAGAGCGAGACGAGCGCGTCGAACGCGACGCTCGTCGCCAGATTGACGGACGACGAGGGTGCGCCGAGGCGTCGCGCGACGCGACCCAGGGCGTCGTGCAGGAACCAGGAGACGACGTGCTCGAACCCGTGCTCCGCGCGGTGGCGTCTGAGCAGGCGGGTGCGCAACCGTGTGGCGGAACGCGTCCCCAGGCGTGCCAGGGCCTGTGCGGGCCAGGAGTCGGGAGTGACGTACAACGACGTGTGGAACGCGACCGGCACGTCGGCCTCCCGCAACGCCTGCGCGATCTGTGGGGGCTCCGCTCGCCAGCCCGGATCAGTGACGAGGACGGTCCGCCGGGCGGCGGTGCCGCGCTCAGTGGGCGCTCTCGGCTCTCTGCTCATCGATGGTGTTCGCGCGGTGCTGTCTCCGGGCCAGGGCCGAGCGTAGCCGTCCCCGGCCCAGGCGCCCCGGGGTCGGGACGCGGTTGCTGCGGCTCCCGTTCTCGCGCAGGATGAAGGCGGCGTGGGCCCCCGCTTCCCCGACGGCACTCTCGCGTTCTGGCGTCCGTTCGGGGCGAGCTTCGCCACCTCCGTCCTCATCTGGTCGACGGGCATCCTCACCGGCCTGCTGCTCGCACGCGCGCTCGGGCCGGCCGGGCGAGGGACCTTGGCGGCGGTGATGCTGTGGCCGGCGACCTACAGCACGCTCGGCGTCTTCGGTCTCGGCGACGCAGTCACCTACCACATCGTCCGCGGGCCGGAGCGCGTGCGTCAGGTCGTCGCCTCGGGCCTCGCCGTCGCGGCGGTGCTCTCCGTGCTGCTGCTCGCGGTCGGGATGGCGCTGACCCCGCTGGTGCTCCACCGCTACGAGGGGCGCGCGGTCTTCTGGGGGCTCGTGGCGATGACGCAGATCCCGCTGACCCTGGTCTCCCAGCTCGGCTCGGCGACGCTGAACGGGCTTCACCGCTACGGGCGGTTCCAGCTCTCGCGTGCGGCGTTCGTCGTCGTCTCGGCCGGGGGAGTCGTCGTGCTCGCTGCGAGCGGCCATCTGAGCGTCGGGTCTGCCGTCTGCACCTACGTTGCCGCGAACGTCGTCGCGACCGGGGTGATCGCGGAGCTCGTGCGCCGCGAAGGGGCCCTCGGCGGAAGGCCGAGCCGGGAGACCACGAAGGAGCTTCTCTCCTACGGCTTCAAGAGCCATGTCGCCATCCTCAGCTCGGCGCTCAACCAGCGCCTCGACCAGCTCGTGATCTCGCTCGTCCTCGCCCCTCGGCAACTCGGTCTCTACGTGGTCGCGGTGGCATTCGCCGGCGCGGTCGGCATGATCGGCTCCTCGGTCGGGATGGTGACGCTGCCTCAGGTCGGGAGAGTCGCCGCACCGGACGAGCGCCGCGCGCGTGTTCGACGGCTCGTCGTTGGGACGGTCGTGCTCTCGGTCGGCGCGGGCGCCGCGTTCGCGCTCGTCGCGCATCCGCTGATCGTGCTCGCGTTCGGCTCTTCGTTCGCAGGTGCGGTGACGCCGGCGCGGATCCTGCTGCTCGCAGGGGTCTTCCTCGGCGCGAACGCCGTGCTCTCCAACGTGCTCCGCGGGGTGGGCAGGCCGCTCCAGGCAGGCATGGCTGAGCTCGGAGCGCTGCTCGTCACCGTCGCGGCTCTGGGCGCCCTGCTCCCGATACTCGGCATCAACGGCGCCGCAGTCGCCTCGGTCCTCGCGTACGCGGCCACGACGACCTGGATGGTGCGGCAGGCGAGGCGCGCTCTCTAGCGCTCGGGGTCCGGCGTCCGGCCCTCGTGATCGCCCGCCACTGCGCCGAGGCCGGAGAGCATCCCGGCAAAGAGCCAGAAGTACGCGTCCAGCGGATCCCAGTCGAGCTCCGAAGCCTTGGCGAGCAGAAGCGCCGTCAGAAAGAGCAGCACCCAGATCGGCGCCGCGAGAGCGCGGTCCGGGGGCGAGAGCCCCCGCACGATCCCGTAGCCGCGGCGAACGAGGACGACCATGATCGCGAGCACGACCGCGACGCCGAAGTAGCCGAGCTCGACCAGAGCCTTCGTGTACCAGCTCTCGGCGAACTTCGACGACGGTGACAACCCGCTGTAGCGGAAGGCGGCGTTCGTGCCCGAGCCGGTTCCGTGGCCGAAGAAGCCGTGCTTCAGTGCCGGCTCGAGTTGCTGGGAGGCAGCGTTGATGTTCGACACCGTCCCCTCGGAGAGCCGGTTCGAGATGTCGAGGATCGGAATGCCGAGCCAGGAGAGGGCGACGATCCCTGCGAATCCCGCGAGTGCGACGCGCAAGCGGGTGTGCGATCCGGATCCCATCAGAGCGACGGCGGCGACGAGCGCGACCGGAATCGTGATGTAAGCGCGCCGCTCGCCGCTCACGAGTGCTCCGGCGGCGGCGACGAGGGCGAGCGCAGCGGAGAGGCGCGTCCGGCGGTATCCCCAGTAGGCGAGCCCGGCCATGAATGCCACGAAGGCGAAGTCGTAGTAGCTGCCGTTGAAGGTGAACGTCGACGGGATCCTGGGCACGGTGACGCCGAACCCGACTTGGCGGACGATCCCCGACGAGAAGCGGCCGTAGAAGGAGAGCAGCGGCCCGAACCCTCCGCTCTGGATGAAG
This sequence comes from Gaiellaceae bacterium, assembly GCA_035545195.1. Taxonomy (GTDB): domain Bacteria; phylum Actinomycetota; class Thermoleophilia; order Gaiellales; family Gaiellaceae; genus Palsa-739. The sequence continues at coordinate 11,715 of DASZYW010000124.1, read as the reverse complement.
TAGAAGAGCTCGACGAGGGCCAGGAGCACCGGCACCACGGCGACGATTGCGAGGCTGCGGACGATCCGGATCACGTCCTCCCGGCCCCGGACGTACGCGTACCCGACTCCGTAGAGCGGGATGTAGAGGAGCCAGACCTTGAGGCCGATCGCCGCCACCGCCGGCGTGGGGCTGACGAGCGAGTAGACGACCGTCATCGACGCGAAGAGCAAGAGGAGCGGAGTCAAGGCGTCGCCGCGCGGCCAGAGCGGTTCCCGTCGCATGATTCGCGACCCGAAGAAGCCGGCGTAGACGGGGACGACGACGAAGAGATCCTTCAGGACCGGCGCGTACTTCGAGTTGATCAGGAACACAGGCAGCCCGGCGAAGGCGAGGACGACCACGAGGATGCCGACGCCGCGCCGCCAGTCGGCGGCGACGAAGCCGGCGACGACGAGGCCGACGAGAAGTCCCGCCGCTGCGGGCGCCCGCACGACCGCCAGTCCGCAGGCAGTCAGCACGGCGACGAGCGCGAGCCCCGTGCCGAGTCGGACTGCGAGCTCCTGTGCCGCCGCCGGCTCGGAGAGGCGGCGTGTGCGACCGGCGTGCGCGATCACCATGCGCCCCGACCGCTCAGCACGGCCGGAATCGTGCGCAGGAGGATCTTCAGGTCCGTCCTGATCGACCATTCGTCGATGTAGCGGAAGTCCAGCTCGAGCCAGTGGTCGAACTCGGCGAGCGCGCTGCGTCCCTCGATCTGCCAGAGACACGTGATCCCCGGCTTCACCGAGAGGCGCCGGCGCTGGGACTCGGTCAGCTGTGCGTATTCGTGCGGGAACGACGGGCGCGGCCCGACGAGGCTCATGTCGCCGCGGAACACGCTCCACAGCTGGGGAAGCTCGTCGAGGCTGTAGTGGCGCAGGATCCGACCGAGCCTCGTGATCCGCGGGTCGTTCTGCAGCTTGAACACGGGGCCGCTCATCTCGTTCCGGTGCAGGAGCCGCTCCCGCAACCGGTCGGCATCCTGGACCATCGTCCGGAACTTCCAACCTGTGAACGGACGCCCTTCCAATCCGACGACGTCCCAGCGGTAGAAGATCGGGCGGCCGTCGGCGGCGAGCACGGCGATCGCGAGGACGGCGAAGACGGGGGCGAGGAGCGCGAGCAGCACGGTGCTGAGCACGAGATCGATCGAGCGCTTGGCGATACGTCCGCGGAGCGGCCACACCGCGTGCGCGTGCACGTCCCGGAATGCGAGGACGTTCAATTCGCGGCCGCTCCGTCGGCGATCATCCGGCGGTTCTCTCGTCCTCGCGACTCGGCGGGCCGGCGGCTCGCCGGAACGATCCGCGGCCCATAGCTGCCAAGGAGTGACTCACGATCTCGCGGCGTCCATCGTCGGTGCCGGGTCTCGCTGGAGCAGCCAGGTCGCGGCATCTGCGAGTCCCGACGCTCGGTGATCCGCATCTCCGATGTCGCCCCGGCCGACGAGGATGGTCGTGCAGCCGGCGTGACGCCCCGCGGTGATGTCCTTCGGGCGGTCTCCGACGAGGTAGCTCTGAGCGAGATCGATCCGCCAGCGTCCGGCGGCCTCGAGCAGGAGACCCGGTTGCGGCTTCCGGCACGCGCAGCCGTCCGCGTCGTCGTGATAGCAAACGAGGATCTCGTCGAGGGGGAGCCGCTCGGCGAGTGCGGCGTTGACCTCCTCGACGGCTCCCCGAGACAGTCGTCCCCTCGCCACGTCCGGCTGGTTGGTCGCGACGAGAAGCGCGAAACCGGCCGCCTTCAGACGGCGGCACGCGCGATCGACTCCCGGCAGCAGCTCGAGCTGGTCGACGCCGGCGGGCGGCCGTCCGACGCCGTCGCCGCCGATGACGAGCCGGTTCAGGACTCCGTCGCGATCGAGGAAGACTGCTCGCACCGAGCTCCTAGCGAGAACGTGAGCGGGCTCTCGATGCCTTCGCAGGCTTCCCGCGCGATTCCTCGGCCTGCTCGTAGTACCCGTATCCGTACCCGTAGCCGTAGCCGTAGCCGGACCCGTCCTGGCCGACGCCGGTTGCGATGAAGCCGAGCTTCGCAGCCGGGCTCGCGCCGAGTGCGCGCCGCAGTTCGGTGAGGATCGGCCGCCGGATCACCGACATGCGGGTCACGACCACGATTCCGTCGACCTTGCGGCTCAGGGTGAGAGCGTCACCGATCTGGAGCGCCGGCGGCGTGTCGATGAGCACGATGTCGAAGCGCCGCCGAAGCTCGACGAGGATCTCCTCGAGCGCGGTCGAGCTGACGAATTCGCCTGCGTTCGGCGGGAGCGGACCGGTCGGGAGGACCGAGATCGACCCGGTCGCCAACGAGGCGAGCGAGCGCGAGCCGTTCGACCCGTCGAGCGCCGGCGAGATGCCGTCGCCGTCGACCAGGGGAATCTCCGCGAGCGCGTCGTCCAGGTCGGTGTGGCCGACGGCGACGTTCGTCAGTCCGGGGCGCCCCTTGAGGCGGAAGAACAGGTCGAGTGTCGGCCGGCGGAGGTCGAGGTCGACGAGGACGACGCGCCTCCCGGACTGGGCAAGCGAGACCGCGAGGTTGGCGGCCGTCGTCGACTTGCCCTCCTGGTCGAGGGCGCTCGTGACGATCACTGTCCTGGCGTCGTTGCCCAGCAGGACGAATTCGAGATTCGTGCGCAGGATCCGGAAGATCTCCGCGTCGCGGCCGCGCGGGTTGTCGCGCATGATCAGCCCGCGCCGCTCGCCGAGATCCTTCGGCGGCGCCGGGACGCGGGCGAGCAGCGGCAGGCCGAGCCGCTCGCCGATCTCCTCGGCCGTCCGGACGCGCGTGTCGAGCGTCTCCCAGAGGAACGCGAGCGGGACGCCGAGCACGACGCCGAGAAGGAACGCCAGCACGGCATTCCGTTTTGTCCTCGGCTGCACCTGCACCGTCGAGGAGGCGCCCTCGATGAGGGACGCGTTCGACGTCTGGAGCGTCGTCAACGTGTCGATCGTCTGTGCCTTCTCCGAGAGCTGGGTGTAGAGCGGCGTGTCCTGCTTGCCCGCGGCGCTGAGTGCGGACAGCTCCTGCTGCACCTCGTTCTTCGCGCGTCGCAGCGACGAGGTGTCGAGAGCGTTGCGATACGCGATGAAGGCCATCGCATAGTCGGTGGCGAGCCGCTCCGAGACCGCCGGGACGTGGTTCGTCACGGAGAAGGTGAGGATGTTCGAGTCCTGAGACGAGTCGACGGACGAGGAGGCGAGGAAGTCGTCGACCGTCATCGAGTTGTGAGCGAGCGCGAGCGCGTTGCGCGCGACGTAGCGAACGCGGGCGACGTCCGCCTGGGTCTGCGAATCCCTCGTAGGGTCGATCGAGGGCGTCTGCGTGCCGGTGAGGGCGTATGCCAGGTTCTGCTGGCTCAGCAGCACCTTCGCGGAAGCCCGGTAGAGACTCTGCTGATGGAGGGAGTAGGCGATCGCCGCGCCCGGGACGATCAGGATCGAGAGGACGACGATCCACTTGCGTCGCCGGATGACGCGCACGTAATCGCGAAGCGACGTCGGGGGCGCATGGTGGGGAAGATGGGTATCCGGGTTCATGCTGCTCGCCACCGCTTGCGTGCGCGAGAGGCCATCATAGAACACGGTTTGCAATTTGGGAACCGCCGCCTCGGAGCCGCTCGAGCTCGAGGTCGAGCGGCCTGCCGGGCCGGCCTGACTCGACGATCGAGCCGTCCTCCGCGAGGTCCGGGTGCACCATCAGCTCGAACGAGGTGCTCCAGCGGGTGTCCCCTGGACGGCTCAGCAGGGATTCGAGATCGTCGAGCGTCCCGAAGAGTCTGCTGGCGGCGAGTCCCTGCGCACGGAGCAGCGCATTGAAGGCCGATTTGTACGCCCGCTTCGGCCCGCGCAGGTCCGGCTGGCAGTTGCGCGCGATGCGGATCGACTCGATGCCTGCGCGCTTGGCAGCCCGGATCACCGTCAAGGCGACGGACGGCTCGTTGTGCACGTGGTGGTGCGAATCGAGATGGGCGACCGGTAGCCCGTGCGCCCGGCAGCGCTCGACCTGTGCGGTGAGCTCCGCGACGAGTGCGTCACGTTCGGCTCGCGGGAGCCAGGGTCGGATGTGCTCGTAGCGCCACTGCCGGAACTCGCCGTTCGCGTCGCAGAAGGTCGGCAGCCTCCGGATCCCCTCCGTGAGTGGCGTCCCCTCGCTGAGGACGAGGTGAATCCCAACGCGCTGCTCGAGCCCGGCTGCGCGGACGCGGGTGGCGGCGTCGTCGAAGCCCGGCATGTTCGCCATCACCGTCGCGCGGTCGACGAGCCCTCGCTCGAGCAGGGCCAGGATCGCGGTGTTGCGGCCTTCGTCGTACGCGAGATCGTCGGCGTTGACGATCATGCGGGCAGCGTCGCTTCGAGCTCGTCGACCACCTCGACGATTCCCTCGGGCTCCGGCAGCTGCGCGAGCGGGAGCTCGAGCCGGATCGCAGTCGCGCTCTCGGCGACGGTGAGGAAGGGCAGCTCGGCGAACACCTCGCGCAACGGGCCGTTCCGGGCGGTGGGCACGATCTCGGCGTAGAGGGTCGTTGCGCCCCGCGCGTGCTCGCGGCGGGCGAGCCAGTCGACGAACGCCTGCTCGACCCGCTTCCGGGCGACCCGACACGAGAGCACCAGATCGCGGAGCAGCGGTCCGTCGTCGCCCTCTTCGACGGCGGCGAAGCCGACGATCCCGTAGCGGCCGAAGCGGTCCTCGCACTCGAAGGCGGCCGTGAGGACGTCCGGATCGGCGACCAGCGCGTCGAGCTGGTTCGCGTCGTAGCGGCGCGTCGAGAGGTTGAGCTGGTTCGAGCGTTGCACCAGCTCGAGGCAGCGCTTGCGCTCGTCGGCCGACGCCGGCGTGAAGATCCGCAGCCGGAGGCCGCACGAGCGGAGGAATTCGAGCTGCGAGCCGTCGAACGCGACCTGAGCCTCGTCACGCTGCGCGTTCTCGACGTAGGAGCGGCGGCGGAGCGCGCTCGCGGCCGTGATCGGGACGTCGAGCTCCGGGAGCTCGAGGAGCCCGCCGATCGACGCCGCGTCGTAGACCCGGACCTGGGGGAGGGCGTGCGACACCTCGGCGCGCTCGAAGGCCGAGTCGTCGACGAGCGCGAACGTGTCGAGCCCGATGTCGAGCCTCGCCGCGGCGCGCGCGAGCCCAGCGCTCTTCGCGTTCCAGGAGATCTGCGGGTGGAGGAAGTACTCGCTCAGCCCGGTGCGCTCGACGAGCGCCCAGGCGTCGTCGTGGTCGTTCTTGCTCACGATCGTCTGGAGAATCCCGCGCTCGTCGAGCGCCCGGACGGCGGCGGCCGCGACGGGATCGAGCTCGCAGCCCTCGGGGCCGTCTTCGACGAGCGTGCCGCGCCAGAGCGTGCCGTCGAGATCCCAGGCGACACACTTGACCTTCGCGGCCGGGGCCGGCGCGTGGTCGCGCGCCTCCGGCACGAACGAGACGAAGTCGAGCCAGGTGAAGACGAGCTCGCGCTCGTCGTCTCCCTCCGGGCTCAGCAGGATCCCGCCGCGCTCGCCCGTGGGCGGCGGCAGGGTCTCCGCGGGGACGACGTGGAGGTTGTGGCCGGGCGCGATCGTGAACGACATCCGGCCTCGCACCTCGTCGCCCTGGGTCAGCTCGAGCACGAGCTGGAACGGCTCGCGTTCGAGCGAGTGGCACTCCAGGACGAAGGCGTCATGGGCGGCTTGCCGGCGGCGGGCCAGACGGTCGAGCAGCTGCTCGCGGACGATTCCCCAGACGCCGAGGAGGCGCTTTCGCGGGTCGAGTCGCCCGAGTGCCGACTCTACGCCCGCGAGTGTCCGGGTCACGACACGGTCGAAGCGCGCCAGCGCGCGATGCGCGTCCGTTCCGACTGTGGGCGCCGGCAGCCTGGCCTCCAGCTTGCCCCAGCGCCGGAAGCGGATCCTGGCGCCGTGGTCGAACAGGCCGCGGACGGACGGCTCCGCGACGATCCCGTCGACGAAGCGGGCACAGCGCCGGTCGTCGCGCGCGACGTAGAGGGTGCACGTGCGGTAGCAGTCCGGCGGCGCGCACTCGACGCAGTGCTCGACCCAGCGGAGCAGCATCGTGCTGCCCACCTGAGCCCGGTCGAACCGAGAGCCCACGGGGTCGCCGTCGAACCCGCGGCGTCGTCGCTTGCCCCATTCCCACTCGTACATGGACGCCTCCGACCAGCTCTCTAGCCTACCGCTGCCGCGCGCCTCATCCCCGGTTTCGGGCACTTGCGAGCGCTGAGGTGCCCCCAACGGGATTCGAACCCGTGCTACGGCCTTGAAAGGGCCGCGACCTGGACCGCTAGTCGATGGGGGCCGGCGTCCAGGCTACCGGCGCTACAGGTACATGACCCATTGCCGGGTTGCCCCGCACGCGCAGTCCTTGTGCTTGGCGCTGCACTTGCGGCAGTCCCAGTACTCCCACCAGATCCACTTCAGGTGCTGGACCTCCAGCACGAGCAGGGCGAGAATCCAGAGGAGGATCGCAGTCCGCGACACGTCTCCACGGTCGCAGACGACCGGGCGGCCCGCAATGGGCCTCTCGGCTCATTCTCGCGGCGGGACGGGCCTAGTAGCCTCGGTGGGATGTGGACGCTCGGCGAGGACGGGCCGCCCGTCGACCCGGACGCGCGGGAGCTGGCCGTCGTGCTCGCCGGCTCCGGGCCGCGCTGGGTCTCGGCGGACGGCGAGTTCGCGATCTGGTCGGCGGCGGTCGGCGAGGACGGCGGCGGCGGGCCGCTGACGCTGCGCGGAGCGCTCGGGCACGTGCAACCGGGCGAGCACGTCGTCGTCGCGGGCGCGCTCGAGCGCCATCCGCGCTACGGCTGGCAGTTCGCGGTCGAGAGCTTCCGCTCGGCTCTGCCGCAGTCGGAGGAGGGGATCGCGCTCTGGCTGCGCCGCCGCGTCCCGGGGATCGGGCCGACGTTCGCCCGGGCGATCGTCGACCACTTCGGCGCCGAGCGCGTCTTCGCGGAGCTCGACTCGGACCCCGAGCGGCTGCGCGAGGTGCGCACGCAGGCGGGCCGTGCGATCTCGCGGCGCGCCGTCGAGCGGGCGGTGGCGGCCTGGCGGGAGGTCGCCGCGATCCGCGAGATGGAGGCGTTCCTGTTCGCGCACGGGATCGGCGCCGGGCTCGCCTCGCGGCTCGTGCGCGCGTACGGGGCCGACGTCGTCGCGGTCGTGAGCGATGACCCGTACCGGCTGACGGAGGTGCGCGGGATCGGCTTCCGCGTCGCCGACCGGATCGCGGCGTCGCTCGGGATCGAGCCCGACTCGCCGCGGCGCCTGCGCGCGGGGCTCCTGTTCGTGCTCGCCGAGGCGGCCGCCGACGGCAACGTGTTCCTCCCGCTGGCGGAGCTCTGGGCCGAGGCTGCGCGCGTGCTCGGCGTGCACGACTCCGAGCAGCTCGAGTCGGCGCTGGCGGGCCTGGCGCGCGACGGCGAGACGGTCGTCGAGGAGGGCCGCGCCTACCGGGCCGAGCTGTGGGAGATGGAGTGCCGGCTCGCCGCCGACCTCGCGCGGCGCGGCCGCGACGCCGGCGAGCTGTTCGAGCCCGCGTCGCGGCCGGGCGCACTCGACGTCTCGGACGAGCAGTGGGCCGTCGTCGAGCTCGTGCGCACGCGCCCGCTCGTCCTGCTCACCGGCCTGCCGGGCGCGGGCAAGACGCACACGCAGCGCGTACTCGTCGACGCCGCCCGGCGCGCGGGCGTCCGCGTCCTGCTCTGCGCGCCGACCGGGAAGGCGGCGCGGCGGATGCGCGAGCTGACCGGCCACGACGCGATGACGATCCACCGCGCGCTCGGCTTCTCGCCGAAGGAGAACCGCTTCACGCGCGACGAGGACGACCCGCTCTCGAACGACGTCGAGCTCGTGATCGTCGACGAGGCGTCGATGCTCTCGCTCGAGCTGGCGGACGCGCTCTTCCGCGCCGCCGGCGACTGCCACGTCCTGCTCGTCGGCGACACCGACCAGCTGCCGCCGATCGGGCCGGGGAGGGTGCTCGCCGATCTCGTCGAGTGCGGCGTCGTCCCGCGGGTGCACCTGACGGCGATCTACCGGCAGGCCGCGCGCTCGCTGATCGTGCGCAGCGCCCGCCGGATCAACCGCGGCGAGCCGCCGTACCTCTCGCTCGAGGAGGCGCATGCCGAGCTGGGCGGGGAGGAGCTCGACGAGGACTTCTTCTTCGTCTCGCGGAGCGGGCCGGAGACGCTGCGCGAGGCGGTGCTCGAGCTCGTCTGCGAGGCGCTGCCGCGCCAGGGCTTCGACCCGCGCGCCGACGTGATGACCCTCGTCCCGATGCGGAAGGGGCCGGTCGGGCTGGAGGCGCTGAACGCCGAGCTGGAGGCGCGGCTCAACCCGCACGGGACGCCGACCGTCCGCGGCCTCCGCGTCGGGTCGCGGATCGTGCAGACACGCAACGACTACACGCCGGAGCGCGAGGTGATGAACGGCGAGGTCGCTTTCGTGCTCGGCTGGGACGAGGAGGAGGGCGAGGCGGCGCTCGCGCTCGACGACGGCCGCGAGATCCTCGTGCCGGCCGCGGCGTTGGAGACGTACGAGCTCGGCTGGGCGCTGACCGTGCACCGCGCGCAGGGCTCCCAGTTCCCGGCGGTCGTGGCGCCGTGGTCGATGCAGTACGCGGTGATGCTCTCGCGGCCGCTGCTCTACACGGCGGTGACGCGGGCGCAGCGGCTGTGCGTGCTCGCGGGCGAGCGGCGCGCGCTGGCGGTCGCGGTCGCGCGGGGCGAGGGCCGCAAGCGCTGGTCGGCCCTGGCCGAGCGGATCGCCGACGCCTAAGCAGCAGCCGGGCGGCCCGCACGGGCCGCCCGGCTCAACGCTCGGATACGCGACGGCCGACTAGAGAGCGCCGCCACGGCGGCCGACACCGCCGGTGAAGAGGCTGATCAGCCAGATCAGCGCCACGACAGCCGCGACGATGAACAGCCAGTGGATCACGAAGCCCGCGCCGAACGCGGCGAGAGCCAGGATCGCGAGCAGGACCAGAAGCAGCATCGGAACGTCCTCCTTCAGGGTTTCAACCACTAGAACGGTCGAGACCGGGAGGCGGTTACGCCTTCAGCGGGGCGAGCACGAGGATCGCGTCGCCCTGCTGCGCCTGCGAGAGGCTGAACGAGAAGGTGCGGCTCTCGGTCGTCGCGTCGACCGTGCGCACCTCCTTCGCCGGGATCGCGCTCGCGAGCGGCGTCTTCGCGGCCAGCGTCTCGTCCAGCGGCTGGCGGAGCTCCGACGACAGGTCGTCCTTGCGCAGGTAGACGACGTACTGCGGCGTCGACCCGGGCTGCGGCGGCATGAACGCGATCACGTTCTTGATCCCGCCGACGTACTTGAACGTGTACAGCGCCAGCTCGAGGATCTCGCGGCGCACGAGGCGGCCGCGCGCCACCGACGGCGTCCCGGTCGCGATCGAGCACGACGGCCCGAGGCCGCACATCGAGAACATGACGCTGTTCGACGAGGAGATCGAGAGGATCTGGTCGCCGCCCTGCGCCTTCGTCTCGCGGACGGCGAGGTAGTGCACCGGGATCGTCGTCGTGCCGGGAGTGACCGACGGCTCCTTCGCGATCACGTCCACCAGCTGGGCGCCGCCCGGGAGCCGGTACGACGGCGCGACGTGCTGCGCGATCTGGCGCGCGGCGCTGAGCCCGCCGGTGTCCGGCTTCCACGACGACCACGCCGTGCTGCCGGTGATGCTCGAGCCGGCCGCGAGGATCGCGCCCGCGATCGCGGCCGCGAGCCCGACGGCGAGCACGACGTAGACGAACCGGAACTGGTGGCGGAAGTGCTCCGGCGACTCGCTGTCGAGCGCGATGTGCTTGCGCGCGGCGACCGGCGACGGCGGCGTCTCGGCCTGCGCCGGCTGCTCCGCCTCGGGGGCGGTCAGATCCTCGGCCACGACTCCTCCTTGCTCCAGTCGATCTCCGGCTTCTTGAAGCCCTGCGCGTCGAGCAGGTGGATCAGGTCGTCCCCGTAGATCTCGCGTCGCTCGACGAGCGTGTCGGCGAGCGCCTCGACCTGCTGCTTGTTCTCGCGGATGAAGTTGTAGGCGGTGGCGAGCGCCTGGCCGAGCACCTGCGCGGCGATGCGGCGCTTGTACGGGTCGCCGAGGATCGAGGCGATCGGGTCCTGGTGGACGTCGGCCGAGCCGCGCGTCCGGTTCATGATCTGCAGGCCGAGCTTCTCGAAGCGCTCCGACTGCTTCTCGTCCTCGATGTGCAGTGGCGAGCCCATGCCGGCGACGCCGACCATCACCGAGACCTGGTCGGTCGCGTAGTTGAGGTCGCCGCTGACGCCGTTGCCGTTCTCGCCGTAGAAGGCGAGCTCGGCGGCCATCGCGCCGAGCACGTGGATCAGGTCGCCGAAGAACTCGCGCTGCCAGCGGATGCCGAACCGCTCCTCGCGCTCGAACGACTGGTGGTGGCCGAGCGAGCCGGACGAGCGCATCCGGATCGAGAGGCGGCTGGACTCGACCTCGGGCCGGTAGATGTGGGCGGCGGCGGCGTGGCCCGCCTCGTGGATCGCGACCGCCTTGGTCTCGTGCTCGGTGTACTGGACGTCGACGGCGGCGCCGGACTCGATCACCGACATCGCTTCGAGCATGTCCTCCTTGTCGAAGTACACGCGGCCCTTGTGGTGCGCGTAGGTGAGGGCCAGCGAGCAGACCTGCTCGATCATCGCCGGCGAGTAGCCGTTCGTGATGCGTGCGATCTCGTCGCGGCGCTCCGCGGTGTCGAGCTCCTCGTCGTGCGCGACCTTCGCCATGTAGAGGTCGAAGATGTCCTTGCGGTCGTCCTTCGTCGGCGTGCGGAACCAGACGTGGCGGCCCATCCGGCCCGGGCGGGTGAGCGCGGGGTCGAGCCGGTCGAGCGGGATGTTGGTCGCGCCGATGAAGTAGATCTGCTCCTTGCGCGGCCGCGGCGGCGGCAGGCGCAGGCTGATCCGGCCGATCCGCTGCGGGACGATGTAGGTGGCGTCGAGCAGCGTGTTGACGAGGCTCGTGCGCATCCGCTTGCCGAACGGCGCGTTGTCGAGGCCGTCCATGACGACGAGCAGCTGGTTGAGCGCCAGCTGGCCCATGCCGCCCATCATCCCGCCGGGCATCTGGTTGAGCAGGTTGCCGATCCGGTGGACGATCGGCGGGTACGGCGACACGCGCTCCGGCGCGCGGTGCGCGAAGAGCCAGTCGCGCCAGGCGGGCGACTCCACGATCAGGTCGCCGCTCGGGTTGACCGCGCCGTCCGGGCCGTAGTAGCCGAGCTGCCCGGTCTGAAGCACGGGCATGTTCTGGAGCGCCTGCCGGCGCATGCCGACGGCGTCGATCTCGTCGATGAAGATGATGCACTGGCCGCCCCACTTGCGCGCGAGGCGCTTCGCCTTCCAGGCGAGCCAGCGGACGATCACGACGTCCATGCCGATGAAGGTCTGCGCGAAGCCCGAGCCCGGCATGGCGATGAACGGCGCGTTGAAGCTCGTCGCGATCGCCTTCGCGAGCATCGTCTTGCCGGTGCCGGGAGGCCCGTGGAAGAGCAGGCCGCGCTCGCGCTTGCCGCCCGCCTTCTCGAACAGCTCGCCCGACTGCCACAGCGTGACGATCCGGCGCACCTCCTCCTTCGCCTCGGCCTGGCCGCGGACGTCGTTCAGGCGCACGCCCCAGTCGGCGTCGCCCGGCTGGTAGCCGCGCATCTGGCTGATGCCCATG
>DASZYW010000123.1:0-2361 GCA_035545195.1 Gaiellaceae bacterium | reverse complement strand
CTTCGCGCTCGTCGGGCCGCTCGACCGGATCGCCGACAACGACCTGCTGGCGGCGCACATGGCCCAGCACGTGCTGATCGGCGACCTCGGGCCGGCGCTGATGGTGACCGCGCTGCGCGGGCCGCTGCTCGTCTTCCTCCTCCCCGCCCCGGTGCTCGCGCCGCTCGCGCGCTCGCCGCTCCGCCGCGCGCTCGGCGCGCTCCTCCACCCACGCGTCGCGCTCGGGCTCTGGGCGACGAACCTCGCCGTCTGGCACGTGCCGTACCTCTACGACCTCGCGCTCGCGCACCAGACGCTGCACGATTTCGAGCACCTCTGCTGGACGTTCTGCGGGATCCTCGTGTGGACGCTCCTCGTCGATCCGGGCTCGCACCGGCGCCTGACGGTCGGCGGCCGGGTCGCGCTCGCGGCGGCCGTGTTCGCGGCCGGGCAGGTGCTCGCCGACGTGCTCGTCTTCAGCTTCACGTCGCTCTACCCGTACTACCACGGCGCGTACGGGATCTCGGCCGTCACGGACCAGCAGCTCTCCGGGATCGTGATGATGGGCGAGCAGCTGCTGACGCTGGGAACGTGCGTCGCGCTGCTCCTGCGCCCGCGCTGGCGGCGCCTGCCGCGCCTCGCGACCGCATGAGCGCGACCGCCTTCTCCTTCGAGCCCGCCTTCGGCGCACTCGCGCTGGCTGCCGCCGCCGCGTACGCCTGGGCGGCGCGCAGCGACCGGCCCGGGAGCCGGCGGATCGCCTCGACGATCGTCGGGCTCGCGCTGATCGGGCTCTCGCTCAACTCGCCGCTGGAGACGATCGCAGCGAAGCGGCTGCTGCTGATCCACCTGCTCCAGAACGCGCTGATCGCGGACGTCGCGCCGCTGCTGATCCTGCTCGGGCTCACGCCCGCGATGCGCGACGCGCTCGCGCGGCACGGCGGCGACCGGCTGCGCGCGCGCTGGATCCTGCCGGCCTGGCTGCTCGCCTGGTACGGCACGCACGTGGCCGGCTTCTACGACTGGGCGCTGCGCACCGGCTGGGGCCTGAACATCGAGCACGCGATCCTGATCGCGGCCGGGCTGCTCTTCTGGTGGCCGATCGTCAGCGGCCGCCTGTCGGCGCCGGCCGGGCTGGCGTACGTCGGCGCCGCGTTCGTCGGCTCGTCGTTCCTCGGCCTCGCCTACATCTTCTCGAACAGCGTCTTCTACTCGTACTACGAGCACGCGCCGCGGCTCTGGGGCTTCTCGCCGATCCGCGACCAGAACCTGGGCGGGATCCTGATGAACGCCGAGCAGACGATCGTCTTCCTCTGCGTGATCGCCTGGTTCATCCTCCGGCTGCTCGACGAGGAGCACGAATCGAGCGCGCTGGAGCAAAGCTGACGTAGCGGTCGGTCATGAAGTGCGCCGCCGCGGTCATCCGCAGCAGCCGCGGCCGCAGCGTGTGGGGGTCGAACTCGAGCTGGAAGTACGCCGGGATGGACGGGTCGGCGAAGGCGACGACGCCCGGCTCGAGCAGCCACGCGTTCGTCGCGTGGCGCCACTGCGCGGCCGGCTGCGGGAGCCGTGGCAGCTGCGGCGACTCGACCCAGCGGTCGCGCGGCGAGCTCCGGTCCCAGCGGTGCGTCCCGATCACGACCGCCTGAGCGCCGTGGGGGATGGCGTACGTGAAGCGGTCCGGCCGCTCGAGCCGCCAGGTCGAGACGGTCAGCCCGCCCTGGCCCGAGGCGAGGCGCTCGCGATAGGTGACGCCGGCGAGGGCGCGGTAGAGGGCGCGCTCGCGGCGGACGAGCGCCGCGGCGGGCGTCGGGTGCGCCGGGATCTCGAACATCACGATCTCGTGGGCGACGAGGACGCTGACGACTCGGCCGTGCGGGCCGGATGCCGCCCAGCACCCGCTGCCGCAGTCCGTCGTCACGTCGCCGTTCACGCTGACCTCGATCCCCTTCGCGCCGCCGCCCTCCGGGGAGAGGACGATCGCCTCCAGCCTGCGCGGCTCAACCGCGAGCGCGACCGCGTATGGACCCGCCTCGCCGGCGAGGACGAGCGCGTCGCGCGGCGGCGCCGGCGGCTGCCGCGACAGCTGCGGTGACGACGTCGTCGTCGCGGGGAGCAACACGGCCGTGCTCCCGCCGCCCCCGCCGCCGGGCCGCGCGAGCCACGCAGCGAGCGGAAGCGCGACCACGGCGACGAGACCGGCTGCGAGCGCTGGCTTCACTTTCGGAGATATAGCCGTACGCGGTGCTAGCGTCGCGCCGTGCTCTTCCGCCAGTTCGTCGACGACGACCTCGGCTGCGCGTCCTATCTCGTCGGAGACGAGCACGCGGGCATCGCAGCGGTGGTCGACCCCGCCTACCGGATCGAGCCCTACCTCGAAGA
>DASZYW010000122.1:0-7889 GCA_035545195.1 Gaiellaceae bacterium | reverse complement strand
ACACCGTCCCGGTCGACCCGACCACGAAGCCGGACAAGGTCGACATCATCTCGATCTCCGGGATCCTCGCCGAGACGATCCAGAACGTCTTCGCCGACGACTCCGTCTCCGCGATCTTCGCGGGCGAGAATCAGCTGTTCTGAGTTGTCGCTTCGCCCGCTTCGCGCGGGCGGGCACGCCTGCGGCGCGCGCGCCTCGCGCTGTGCTTTCCGCTCGCTGAGTGCGCGAGCCTGCGGCTCGCGCGTTCGAGATCGAAGGGTTCGGTGGCGCGCCCGCACCGGTCGGGCGCGGCGGCGAAAGAGCGTCAGCTGCGCACGGCGAGCGAGCGGTGCAGCTCGCGGCCGTCGCTGTCGAGCGCGGCGACGTTCAGGTGCGCGGGCGGCCTCGGGACGTTGATCTTCGTCTCGAAGCCAGTGCTGCGGACGGTGCGCAGTGGCGTCAGCGCGCCCGGCGCCGGGCCGCCCAGGACACGCCACGCGGTCACGTCGGTGGCGCCGTTCCAGCTCGCGTAGCGGTCGACGCCGTTCGCGACCTTCACCGCCGCGAGGGCCGGGCGGCCAGGCCCGCGGCCGGACCAGGTCTCGCGGTAGGCGCGGTAGGTCGCGCCCTGCGACAGCTTCGCGTGGAAGAGCAGCTCCCCGTCGGGGGAGTGCTCGGAGATCGTGCCCGTCGTCCCCCAGGAGACGAACACGTTCCCGTTCGGCAGGAGCTGCGTGTTGCCGAGCGCCACCGCGAGCAGGCCGTCCGGCTGGACGATCTCGCGCGTCAGCGTCGCCGTGCGGGCGGTCTCGTCGACGGCGAGCACGATCGCGCGGCTGGCCGGCTCGATCGCGGAGGCGGGCGAGTACGCGCCGTCGTCGAAGATCGAGACGACGCCGTCGGGATGCGCGCGCGCGTCGTGCTGGAAGCCGAACGTCGTCCCCGGCCCCATCGCGAAGTCGCTCTTCTTGCCGCCGAGGCGCCAGACGATCTCGCCGGTCGAGCGGTCGATCTTGTACACGGTCGACGTGTGCCTGGCGGAGACGAGCAGGTGGCCGTCGTCCATGACGCTGATCGAGTTGATGTGGAGGTAGTCCCAGAGCGGGCCCGAGCTGGTCAGGTAGGGGAGGTACGTCTCGTCGGTGGCGACGTGCTCCGCGCTGTGCCACTCGAACAGGACCTTCCCGGTCGCGACGTCGATCTCCTGGACGACCCCCTCCAGCAGGGTGCCGTCGGTCGCGCCGCCGTACGGCGAGAGGTCGTAGGGGAGCGGGTTGTAGGCGGTGATGAGCGCGCTGCCGCGGCTGGTGAGCGTGCACTCGTGCAGGTCGCCGGAGAGGCCGTTGGCGGCCGAGATCTGCGCGACGACGTCGTACGAGTCGTCGACGACGACGTAGCTCCCCTGGCCGTACCCGGCGAGCGTCTCGCCCTGCCACCACGAGAGCACCGGCTTGCCGTTCAGGGTCTGCTTCCGGAGGTTGTGCACGTCCTTGGTGCGGACGGGCCGTAGCCAGACGAGCTCGCCGTTCGCGTCCGCGATCATCGGCCCGGGGACGGAGGGGCCGCCGACGGGGGCGAGGAGGATCTCGCCTGGTGCGACGCCGGGCTTGGAGACGGAGATCTCCAGCGTGGGCGGGATCAGGTCGTTGCGGCTGACGAATCCCGTCGCCGCGCCCAGCCGCCGCAGCGCCGCACGGGCGGCGCCCGGGACGACGATGGAGGCGAGCGCCGAGCCGGCCAGCGCGAGGAAGCGGCTGCGATTCACGCGCGGGAAATCTACATCGCAGGAAGATGCGGTCGTCCTCTCGGCCCGGAGCTCGCCACCTCGCGGTTTCTCGGGCACACTGCCGCGCGATGCGCCGGGTCGTGCTCGTCGTCCTCCTCGCCGCCGCCTTCGCCGCCCCCGCCTCGGGGGCGCGTCGCGCCGCGCCGGTCCTGCTCGGGATCAAGGGCAACGCCGGTCGCTTCCACGCGCAGACCGGCCAGGCTTCGGCGATCCGCCACGTGATCGTCGCGTGGGGCCAGGGCCAGAGCTGGGGCTCGCGCTTCCCGCAGCTCTTCCGCCGGCTGGGCGGGATCCCGATGCTCGGCCTGTCCACCGGCGACGGGCACGGTGGCGAGCGGATCACGCCGCAGCAGATCGCGGAGGGCAAGGGCGACTCGTATCTCGTCGCGCTCAACCAGGGCGTCGCGGCCTTCGGGCAGGAGGTGTACATCCGCCCGTTCGGCGAGATGAACGGCTACTGGAACGCCTACTGCGCGTACACGAAGGAGGGGCGGATCAAGCCCGGCCACCAGACGTCCTGGTTCAGGAAGGCGTTCGCGCGCGTCTACCTGGTCGTCCACGGCGGCGCCGGCGTCGACGCGCAGCTCGCGCGGCTCGGGCTGCCGCCGGTGGCGGGCGGCGCAGGCGCGCGGCTCGCGGAGAACAGCGCCGCCACGACGCACGTCGTCTGGAATCCGCAGGGCTTCGGCGATCCGGACGTCCCGGGGAACAGCGCGCAGGCGTACTACCCGGGCGACCGGTACGTGGACGTCGTCGGCGACGATCTCTACGACATCGGCGGCAAGGCGGAGTGGGCGGCCGCGGACGCGCTCTACAGGGCGCACCCGGGCAAGCCGTTCTCCTTCCCCGAGTGGGGGCTGTGGGGGATCGACGACCCGGCCTTCGTGCAGGCGATGGCGACGTTCATCAGGACGCACCCGCGCACCGGCGTCGTCGCCTACTTCGGCTCAGGCCCCGGTTCGGTCTTCGACCTCGCCGCCAAGCCGAAGAGCCGTGCGGCCTACGCCCGGCTGATCACGCCGCTCGGCTCGTAGCGAGCCGCCGCTCGACGAGCCGGTCGGCCGCGTCCGCGGGCGTGACGCCGTCGCGCTCGGCCTCGGCGAAGAGCTCGAGCAGGGTCTCGCCGACGCGGGCGTACTGCTGCTCGAGGCGCGCCGCGTCCCAGCCTGCGTCCTCCATCCCGTAGAGCTGGATGATCCCGCCGGCGTTGGTGACGTAGTCGGGCGCGTAGAGGATCCCGCGCTCGTGCATCCGTGTGGCGTCGGCCGGCTCTCCGAGCTGGTTGTTGGCGCTGCCCGCGACGACGCGGCAGCGGAGACGCGGGATCGACTCCTCGTTCAGCACGCCGCCGACCGCGCAGGGCGAGAAGACGTCGCACTCGGTCGAGACCGCGTCGGCGGCGGGGACGAACTCGAAGCCGGTCGCGCGGGCGCGCTCCTCGTCGACGTCGCTGACCAGCACGCGCGCGCCGGCGTCGGCGAGCAGGCGCGCGAGGTCGCCGCCGACGGCGCCGACGCCCTGCACGAGCACGCTGCGCCCGTCGAGGTCGGGCGAGCCGAACGCGTGCTCGACGCTCGCCCTGATCCCGTACCAACAGGCGCGCGCGGTGCCGACGCCGCTGTTGCCGCCGCGGTCGGAGGTCCCGTAGACGAACCGGCACCGCTCGGCGACGACGTCGAGGTCGGTGGGGGAGATGTTCATGTCGCCGGCGGTGCGGTAGGTGCCGCCGAGCGACTCGACGAGCTGCCCGTAGCGGCGGAGCAGGCGCTTGCGCGGTTCCCCCTGCAGCAGCTCCGGCACGGCGAGGACGGCCTTGCCGCCGCCGCGCGGGAGGTCGGCCGCGGCCCACTTCCGGGTCATCGCCCCGGAGAGCTTCATCGCGTCGGCGAGCCCGTCCGCCGGCTGCGGGTAGACGCGCATGCGCGTGCCGCCGGCGGAGTCGCCGAGCGCCGTCGAGTGGACGCAGACGAAGATCCAGGCGCCGGAGTCGGCGTCGTGGTGGATGACGGCTTCCTCGCCGTCCCAGGTGCGCAAGAGGTCTTCGAACATGGCTCGATGCTAGGCGCTGGTAGGTACACTGCGCCGCCGCATGGCCGGAGAACGCACCAAACTCGTCGTCACGCAGCGCGAGGGCCTCGGCTCCGCCGAGAGCCGACGCATGCGCAAGCAGGGGCTCGTCCCGGGCGTCCTCTACGGGAGCGGCGAGCCGGTCGCGATCTCCGTCCAGGAGCGCGAGCTGCGCCGCGCCCTCACCGGCGCGAGCGGTCTGCACTCGATCCTGGACGTCGAGATCGACGGCAAGGGCAGCACGCACGCGTCGATCCTCAAGGAGTACCAGGTCGACCCCGTGCGCGGCGGCGTCACGCACGTCGACCTGCAAGAGGTGCGGCTCGACCGCCCGATCACGGCGTCGGTGTCCGTGCACCTGCACGGCGCCGAGGACTCGCCGGGCGTCCGCGAGGGCGGCGTCCTCTCGCAGCCGCTGCGCGAGATCAACGTCGAGGCGCTCCCGCTCGAAGTCCCGGAGCACCTCGAGCTCGACGTCTCCGGGATGGCGATCGGCGACACGCTGCGGATCGCCGACCTCGCCGTGCCGGAGCGGGTCACGCTGCTCGACGATCCCGACTCGGTGGTCGCCACGGTCGCGGCGCCGATGCGCGAGATCGAGCCCGAGCCCGTCGAGGGCGAGGAGGGCGTCGAGGGCGAGGCGGCCGAGGGCGAAGAGGCGCCCGAGGGCGAGGCCGAGACGTCGGCCGAGTCGGAGTCGGACGGCTCCGGCGACCAGGGCACCGACGAGGGCTAGTCCTTGCTGCTCGTCGTCGGTCTGGGGAACCCGGGCCGCGAGCACGCCCGGAACCGGCACAACGCCGGCTGGATGGTCGTGGACGAGCTGGCGCGCCGCCACGGTGGCTCCTGGCGCTCGAAGTTCGCGGGCCGGCTGGCGGAGATCCGCGTCGGCGACGCGAAGCTCGCGCTGCTCGAGCCCGAGACGTACATGAACGACTCGGGCCGCTCGGTCGGCCCAGCCGCGGCGTTCTTCAAGGTCGACCCGGCCGATGTGCTCGTCGTCCACGACGAAGGCGACTTCGACCTCGGCCGGCTCGAGGTGAAGGTCGGCGGCGGCCTCGCGGGGCACAACGGGCTCCGGTCGATCGCGCAGCACCTCGGCACGCAGGAGTTCCTGCGCCTTCGGATCGGCGTCGGCAGGCCGGAGCGCGGCGACCAGCGCCCGCTCGCCGACTGGGTGCTCTCCGACTTCCAGTCGCACGAGGACGCGGAGGCGATCGTGCGCGCCGCCGCAGACGCCGTCGAGACGCTCGCCGCCGAAGGCGTCGAGCGCGCGCAGGCGCTCGTGAACCGGCGCTAGCGCGTCACACATCCGCGAGGACGTCGCGAGCTCGCGGTCGCGATGTCCGTGCTATGACCGGCCCTCAGCCCCAGGGTGGGAGGGGGTTAGGGATGGCTGGAGGTGGCGGGACGCCGGCCCCGAGGGCATGTCCCGACTGGACGCGGCTCGCTCGGACGTGCGGTGGGTCAGCCGCCGCGGCTCTGGCGCCAGCGGTGGAGCGCCTTCGACTTCGAGGCGCGCTTCGGCCGCGGGAGCTCGGGCTTCGGCTCGTTCTGCTCGAGCCAGCGCGCGGCGTCGTCCTCGGGGTCGAGTCCAGTGGCGCGCTCGCGCTCGGCCATCTTCTCGGCCCGGCGGCGCGAGACGTCGCGCGGCAGATCCATGCCGCAACGGTAGCCTTCGACCTCCGCGGAACCGCCGGTTCCGCCCTTCGTCATGGACCGTCCGGTACTCCACGCCTTCGTCCAGGAGCTCGTCGAGCACGAGAAGCTCGCCGAGCTCGCGGACAGCCTCCCCGAGCGCGCCCGGGTCTCCGAGCCGGCGCTGCCGCTCCTGCTCGCGAGCCTGCACGAGCGGCTCGAGCGTGGGCTCGTCTGCCTGCTCCCGGACGACGCGGACGCCCGCGACACGGCCGAGGCGGCCGCCTGGTTCGTCGGCGACGACGTCGTCGGCTTCCTGCCCAGCCGTGGCGTCGCCTGGGACTCGGGACTCGAGCCACCGGCGCACCTGGTCGGCGAGCGGGCGCGCGCGCTCGACGTCCTGGCGCGCGGCGGGCTCGTCTGCGTCTCGGCGCGCGCGCTCGCGGAGGGCATGCCGCCGGTCGAGCAGCGGCCGGCGCCGATCGAGCTGCGCGCCGGGATCGAGCCGGGGGTCGAGGGCCTCGCCGAGAGCCTCGCCCTGGCGGGCTACGCGCGGGTCGACCGGGTCGACGAGCGCGGCCAGTTCGCCGTCCGCGGCGGGCTCGTCGACGTCTTCCCGAGCACCGGTCGCGAGCCGCTCCGCGCGGAGTTCTTCGGCGATGAGATCGAGTCCGTGCGTGCCTTCTCGCCGTTCACGCAGCGCGCTCTCCACCCGGTCGCCAAGGCGACGCTCTACCCGGCCGTCGAGCGGAGGCTCGACCTGGTCGAGCCCCGGCTCGCCGACGACGAGGACGACGAGCCGCGCCGCGTCGAGGCGCCGGACGACCTCGTCCCGCCGCTCGAGCGCGTCCCCGACCTCGTCTACCGGCCCGACGACGTTCGCCGCGTCTGGGAGGAGGACGGTCTCTTCCGGCCGCCGAGCCTCGACGGCGCCGCCGAGCTCGACCCGTTCCCCCAGGGACAGCCGCTCGCCTTCGAGGCGCAGCGCCCCGCGATCGCGTCGCGCGGGCTCTCCGAGGCGGAGAACGAGCTCGCCGCCCTCGTCCGCGCCGGCCAGCGCGTCGTCGTCGCGTTCCCGCACCGCGGCGAGGCGCTCCGCACCCAGCAGCTGCTGCGACGCGTCGCCGTCCGCGTGCTCGAGCCGGGCGACGCGCTCCCCGGCGAGCCGGAGATCCTCTTCGCGATCTCGCCCGCGCGGCGCGGCTTCGTCTGGCGCGAGCTCGGGCTCGTCCTCCTGCCCGACCACCAGGTCTTCCGCCGCCGCGCGCCGCGCGAACGCCGGCTCGGCGGCCGCGCGCTCCAGTCCTTCGCCGACCTCCGCACCGGCGACTACGTGGTCCACGAGGACCACGGCGTCGGCAAGCTGCTCGGCTTCGAGACGAAGGAGGTCGCCGGCGTCACCCGCGACTACCTCCTGCTCGCGTTCCGCGGCGAGGACCGGCTCTACGTCCCGCACGAGCAGCTCGGCAAGGTCTCGCGCTACGTCGGCGCCGACGCGAAGGCGCCGCCGCTCTCGAAGCTCGGCGGCAAGGCCTGGCAGCTGCTCAAGTCGCGCGCCCGCGAGTCCGTCCAGGAGCTCGCCACCGACCTGATCCAGCTCTACGCCCAGCGCCAGACCCGCGAAGGCATCGCCTACGACCTCTCGCACGAGTGGATCCCGCGGCTCGAGGCGAGCTTCCCCTACCGCGAGACCCCCGACCAGGAGACGGCGATCGAGGCGGTCAAGGAGGACCTCGAGACGCCGCGGCCGATGGACCGGCTCGTCTGCGGCGACGTCGGCTTCGGCAAGACCGAGGTCGCCGTCCGCGCCTCGTTCGCGGTCGCGATCAACGGCAAGCAGGTGCTGCTGCTCGCGCCGACGACGATCCTCGCGGAACAGCACTACAACACGTTCCGCGGGCGCTTCCGCGACTTCCCCGTCCGTGTCGAGATGGTCTCTCGCTTCGTGCCGCCGAAGCAGACCAAGGCGATCCTCGCCGACTTCACCGCCGGCAAGGTGGACGTCCTGATCGGCACGCACCGCGTCCTCTCCCGCGACGTGATCCCGAAGGAGCTCGGGCTCGTCGTCCTCGACGAGGAGCAGCGCTTCGGCGTAGCCCAGAAGGAGCTGCTCAAGTCGCTCCGGCTCGAGGTCGACGTGCTCACCCTCAGCGCGACGCCGATCCCGCGCACGCTCCACCTCTCGCTCGCCGGCATGCGCGACATCTCGATCATCGAGACGCCGCCCGAGGGCCGCCGCCCGATCCGCACCACCGTCGGCGAGTACGACGAGGAGACCGTCAAGCTCGCGCTCGAACGGGAGAAGGAGCGCGACGGCCAGGCGTTCTTCCTGCACAACCGCGTCGAGACGATCGAGGAGCGCGCCTCGCAGCTCCAGCAGCTCTGTCCCGACCTCCGCTTCCTCGTCGCGCACGGCCAG
>DASZYW010000121.1:0-2814 GCA_035545195.1 Gaiellaceae bacterium | reverse complement strand
GCTCAGGCATCCGCTCGGCGAGCTCGTGACCGGGAGCCTGCCCGCCAGCTCGGCGCACGTCGCCGCCCGCGCGCTCGTGGTGCTCGTCCCGGCCGCGTTCCTGCAGCTCCTGGCGGCGCTGGCGGCGAGCGCGCTGGCCGCGCTGGACAGCTACGGCACCGCGGCTGCCGGCTTCGCCGTCGGCGCCGTCGTCAGCGTCGTCGTCTTCGTCGCGCTCGCCGACCGCGTCGGCATCGTCGGGCTGGCGTGGGGGCTCGCGGCGAGCGCCGCCTGCGCGTTCGTGGCGCCGGTCTGGGGGCTGTGGCGGCGGGGCGTCCTGCACGTGGGCCGGCTCGGCGGGATCGGCGGGAGGCTCTGGCGGCTCGTCGAGGGCGCGTCGGTGCCGGTCGCGCTGCAGGGGTGCTACCTGCTGGGGCTGCGCTTCGCGGCCCATATCGGCGTCGGCCGCGTTACCAGCTTCTCCTACGCGTATCTCGTCGCCTCGACCCTCGTCGGCGCCACCGCGTTCTCACTCGGCGTGATCTCGACGGCGCCGCTGACGCGGCGAGGGGTCGACGCCGACTCGGCGGCCCGCCACGTCGTACACGCGGCGTGGGTCAGCCTCTCGCTCATCGGCGCGGCCGCCGGCGTGTTCGCCGTGGTCGGCGGCCGGATCATGAACGCGCTCCTCGGCAACGCCTACGGCGGCAGCGTCGGCCGGGAGCTCGGGAGGCTCGTCGTCTACCTCTCGCCCTGGATGCTCGCGTGGGTCGGCTTCGCGGTCGCCTATCCGCTCGTCTACGTCGCGGGAAGGCAGCGCTACGTCGTGCCGGTCGCGGTCGCCGGGTTCGTCTCCTGCATCCCGTTCGGCTTCGCGCTCCGGGCCGCCTTCGGGCTGGCCGGGATCGCGATCGCGATCGGGCTGGCGACGCTCGTGATCGCCGGCGGGCTCCTCTGGGCGCTCTCGCCGCGGACGCTCGCCGCGTCGGTGCTCGGGCTCGCTCGGCTCGCGCTCGCGCTCGGGGGCGCGACCGCGCTGGCCTTCGGCGCGCTGACGCTCGCGCTCTCGCCGATCCCCGCGGCGGCGCTCGGCGTCCTCGTCTACGCGGCGATCGTGCTCGCGCTGCGCTCGCTCGGGCTGAGCGAGGCGTGGACCTACGTGCGGGGGCTCCAGTGACGGTCGCGCTGATCACCGGCGCCGCGGGCCAGGACGGCTTCTACCTCGGCGAGCTCCTGCGCGGGCACGGCTACGAGGTGGTCGGGCTCGTGCGCGGGGACGCCGACCTGCTCGACTCCGACGCGCTCGCCGCGCTGCTGCGCGAGGTCGGCCCGGAGGAGATCTACAACCTCGCCTCGCCCTCGTTCGTGCCGCGCTCGTGGGAGAAGCCGGTCGAGACGGCCGAGTTCGCCGCGGTTGGCGTGACCGCGCTGCTGGAGGCGGTCCGCGCAGTCGATCCGTCGATCCGCGTCTACCAGGCCTCCTCCAGCGAGATCTTCGGCGAGCCGGTCGAGTCGCCGCAGACGGAGGAGACGCCGCTCTCCCCGCTGACGCCGTACGGCGTCGCGAAGGCCTACGGGCACTTCATCGCGCGGTCCTATCGCCGCCGCTACGGCCTGCACGTCAGCTGCGGGATCCTCTACAACCACGAGTCGCCACGGCGGCCGCTCGACTTCGTGCCGAGCAAGATCGCCGACGGCGCCGCACGCGCCTCGCTCGGCTCGGCGGAGTCGCTGGCGCTCGGCGACCTCGACGCGCAGCGCGACTGGGGGTTCGCCGGCGACTACGTCGAGGCGATGCGCCTGATGCTGCGGCAGGACGAGCCGGGCGACTACGTGATCGCGAGCGGGGTGCTCCACACGGTGCGGGAGCTGGCCGAGCTGGCGTACGCGCACGTCGGCCTCGACTGGCGCGACCACGTCACGCACGACCCGGCGCTCGCGCGCGGCGAGGCGGAGCTGCACCGGCTCTGCGGCGACGCAACGAAGGCGCGCTCCGTCCTCGGCTGGGAGCCGCGGGTCGGCTTCGAGGAGCTGGTGCGGATGCTCGTCGACGCGGCGGTCGTCCGGCTCACGACTCCGTAACACACCGCTCTTAGACTCTCTCCCGCATGCCGGATCAGGTCGACGAGGTCTACGAGAAGCTGCGCGCGGCGGTCGATCGCGACGCGCGCGACCTCTCGGCGACGCGCGGGCTGGCCGAGCGGTTCTGGCCGGTCAGCGCGGAGAAGCCGCTCGAGCGCCGGCAGGGCGCGAAGGGGTGGCTCGCGTGGAACGCGAAGCGCGTCCTGCGCAAGCTGATGCGGTGGTACGTCGAGCCGGCGCTGGCCGAGCAGAGGATCGTCAACGACGCGCTGCTGCGGCTCGTGGACGACCTGGCCCGGCGCGTCGACGAGCTCGAAGCGCGGTAGCCGTGCGCGTCGCCGTCTGCATCCCGCAGGTGCCGTTCGAGCGCGGCGGGGCCGAGATCTTCGCCGACGACCTCGTCTCGCAGCTGCGCGAGCGCGGCCACGAGGCGGCGCTCGTCTCGGTGCCGTACAAGTGGTATCCCGGCGAACGCGTGCTCACCCAGGCGTTCCTCTGGCGGCTGCTCGACCTGGAGGAGGCGAACGGCCGCCGGGTCGACGCGGTCGTCGCGACGAAGTTCCCCTCCTACGCGGTGCGTCACCCGCGCAAGGTCGTCTGGCTCCTGCACCAGTTCCGGCAGGCGTGGGACTTCGACCGCACCGAGTTCGGGCAGTTCTCCGAGTCGGCCGAGGACCGCGCGCTGCGGCGGCGCGTGCTCGAGCTGGAGCGGACGGCGCTCGGCGAGGCGCGCCGGATCTTCGCCACCTCCGG